>DATART010000143.1:0-18670 GCA_036264035.1 Thermoanaerobaculia bacterium
CGGCGCGTGGCCGGGTCGAGCAGCCACAGGACTGCGCCGCACCAACCCAGTCCCTCGGCCAAAAGGCGGGTCAACTCCGGTATCGTCTCCGTCACCGAACGGGATGCCGCCAGGAGTCTGGTCACCTCGAATTGCGTTCTCTGCCTCCGCTCCGCCGCAACGCGGGAACTGACGTCGCGCAGAATCTTGGTCAGGAACGTCCGCCCATCGCGCGTCCATGTCGAGGCGGAGATTTCCATCGGAAACTCGGTGCCGTCACGGCGAACCCCGACCGTGGCCATTGTCAACGATGCGGGCTCGCGGGGATCGATGCTCACCATCCTGAGGAAGACCGCCTCGACTTCGGTGCGAACGCTCGCAGCCACGACGTCCTCCGCATTCCGGCCGACGAGTTCCTGTGCGGGCGTCTGGAACATGGCCGCGGCGCGCTCGTTGGCGAAGATGATCGTACAGTCGCTTTCGGTGAGAAGAATCGCGTCCGCCGCCGATTGGGCGACGGAGCGAAAGCGCGCTTCCGACTCGCGAATCTCCTGCTCCGCGTGTCGCCGTTCGTTGAGCTGTTTGCGCTCCTCGAGGGCGCGCCTGACGGCGGGGCCGAGGCGGGAGAGACGATCCTTGAGGATGTAGTCGGTGGCGCCGTTGTGCAGCGCGGCGATGGCGCGCTCCTCGCCGATCGAACCGGAAACGAAGATGAACGGAATCTCCGGAACCAGCTCGTGCGCGATCTTCAGAGCCGCTTCGCCATCAAAGGAAGGAAGGCTGTAATCGGCGAGGATCACGTCGATGTCCGACGCGGCCAGTTGCTGCCGGAAATCATTCTCCGTATCGACGCGGCGGACCGCGACGTCGAGCGCCGCCCGCTTGATCTCGCGGAAAATCAGCTCGGCATCGGCCGGAGTATCTTCCAGTAGGAGCAATTGGATGGTCATAGTCGGTCTCAGGCCTCGGCTGGTCCACGGTTGATCGCGAGCCAGTAAAATCCTACGTCGCTCATCGTTTTGGTGAAGCTGTCGAACTCGATCGGTTTGACGACGTAGCTGTTGGCGCCGATGTCATACGTCGCCATCCGGTCCCGCTCCTCTGCCGATGAGGTGATGACGACCACCGGCACGTTCTTCGTCCGGGGATCGCTCCGCATGACACGGAGGACTTCGAATCCGTCGACCTTCGGCAGCTTTAGATCGAGAAAAACGACTTTCGGCACCTCACCGCCGTTCCTGCCGGCGTAGCGGCCGCGTGCGAAGAGGAAGTCGAGCGCCTCCTCGCCGTCGCCGACGGTGACGATGTTGTTGGCCAGATGGCTGCGGCGCAGGGCGCGCAGAGTCAGCTCCAGATCCTGCGGGTTATCCTCGACGATGAGCACTTCCACTGCGGCCTCGATCATGAACGCACCTCCGGCTCGGTGCGGGCCGGTAACGTGAAAAAGAATGATGCCCCGGCGCCGGGCGACGATTCCGCCCACACGCGTCCGCCGTGACGCGCAACGACACGTTGCACGATCGCCAGACCGACGCCGGTCCCTTCGAATTCGTCACTGCGATGAAGACGCTGAAAGACTCCGAACAGTTTGCCGGCGTAGCGCATGTCGAAACCGACGCCGTTGTCGCGAACCCAGTAAACGTTGTCCCCGTTGCGGCGTTCGCCGCCGATCTCGACGACGGGCTGCTCCATCCGGCCCGAGAACTTCACGGCATTCGATATGAAGTTCGTGAATACCTGGCGCAGCATCGGCCGGTCGCCGCGGGCGGTGGGCAACTCGCCGATGTGGAATTGCGCCGCCGTTTCCATCGGATCGCGCCGGATCTGTTCGACCACTTCGCAGGCCAGCGACCGCATGTCGACCGCGGCGTCGGTGACTTCGGTGCGCGTCAGCTTCGAGAACGCCAGCAGGTCGTCGATCAGCCGGCCCATCCTCCGCGCCTCGGCGCGGATGGTCAGAAGAAAACGTTTTCCATCGCCGTCCAGGCGATCACCATAGTCCTCTTCCAGCATCCGGCCGTAGCCAGCGACCGCCCGCACGGGCGCGCGAAGATCGTGCGAGACCGAATACGAGAACGCCGCCAGCTCGCCGTTCGCTTCTTCCAGCGCCACGCGGGACCGCTCGATCTTTGCCGCCATCTCGTGCAGCCGGGCGTCCAGCGTGGCGATTTCATCGCCCGGTGCGAGCACGGGAGCTAGCGGCTCCTGCCGCTCCACCCGCAGCGTGTTTTCCGCGACGACACCGAGCCGGTTCGCGATGCTGCGCGTGAAGAACAGACCGAGCATGACGGCGAGCAGCACGTCGATGGCCAGCCCGCCCGACAGCGCCAGATACAACCACGACTGTGTCGCTTTCGATCGCCTGTCCGCGGCCCGCGCCAGCTCTTCCTCGGCGGTCAGGAAGTTTCGCATGGCGGCGCGAAACGTGTCCACCCGGCGTTTTCCTTCGAGCCGGTTGATCCGCGCGATCACGTCCGTCTCGTGACCGGAGCGCATCTCCCGGATGCTCCACTCCTGAAATTCAAGCGCCGTCTTCGCAGAGGTCGCAAGATCGTGGAGAAGCACCGCATCGCGCCCCCGCGCCAGACCGACCAGTTGAGCGAACTCTTTCGGGAACTCGACGTCCGCGTAGCGGTACGGGTCGAGAAAAACTTCGTTCCGGCTCAACACGAAGCCCCGCATCCCGGTCTCGGCATCCACCATCAATCCGAGGACGTGATACGCCGTGGCGATGATCTGGCGCTGGCGCAACTCGATCGCCCGCTGCGCACGGTGCTGCCGCTCCAGACCGATGACGATCAGGACGAAAAGAAGGTGAAAAAGGAGCGGAATGGCAACCAGAACGAGGCCCTTACGGGCGACGCTGAGGCGTTCCAGAGGGACGCGGTGCGGGCGCGCGTCCCTATATCTAATGCTTTCCATAGCACCTTACGACCGCTGTAATCCCCATAATTACGGCAGTTACCTTCTCGATTATTTGCGAAGGAGCTTACGGTTGTCTAGCTCCAAGGTTGTCTTGATTCGGAGGAACGGGTCGAAATGTCCGCAGTTTTCGGTTTCGACACACCCGCGGCTCGCAGAAGCGGATCGGACAGGATGCCGGCGATCCCATCAACATTCCCCTTCGAACAGCGTTCGATGCAGAAGCTGGTAGGCCGCATCCATTCGCGCGTTCTTCGCGCCGGCCGGTTTGTGGCCCGCGGTTATAGTCGCTCTACGCCGGCTCGTTTCCGCTCCACGTTCTCGACAACCGATTCTCCGGTACCTTCGGAACGTCGCCGCAGTAATGCGAGGTGTCGTTAAAGAGCGTCAGGCGCGGTGAGGTGATGTCTTTGAAGTCGAGGATGTTGAGCGCGCAGGGGCTTTGGTCCAGACGGTCGCGATACTTGCGCGGATCGAAACCGATCAGCGAGCTGAGAAGCAACCGGATCGTCGCTTTGTGCGAAACGATGAGGATGCGCTGATCGGGATGCTCCTGGACGATCTTCAGCAGCGCTGGCAGGGCGCGCGCCGTGACCTGCAGTCCGCTCTCGCCGTCGGTGGGCGCGAACGAGTACGGATCGTGTTCGTAGCGCGCGTACTCGTCCGGGAACTCCTGCTCGACCTCGGCGCGCGTCTTCCGCTCCCAGCGGCCGTGCGCGATTTCGCGGAGGCCGTCGATCGGCGTGACTGCGAGTTGATGCGGCGCGGCGATGAGCCTGGCGGTATCCATCGTTCGCGTCATCGGACTGGCGAAGGCGACGTCGAGAGGATCGGCGGATAGTCGTTGGCCCAACAGACGCGCCTGCTCGCGCCCTTCATCGGAGAGGTTCACATCGATTGCGCCGGCGAAGCGATCCTCGGCAGAAAGCTCCGTCGCGCCGTGGCGGACGAGGTAGACACGCGTGCTCATCGGTGCGCGAAATCGTAGCAGAGGCTGAAAAAATTAAAGGCTCGCGATCCCTAGTCTCGCGAGCCCGGTCTCGATCCGTTAACAGCCACCAGGGGGCATTCGAACCGACTTGGTCCCGACGTCCTTTGCCCGTCGCAACCGTTCGCCACACGTTGACAGCTGCAAAGACGCATCCGCGTGGCAGCCCCGGAACCCATCGCGCTCCGGAACCACCCGACTCGCCGTTGACATCTGCGATGAAGCATCCGGCGCGTCATGGAGCCTCAATGTAGGTCCGCGTTTTGCGGTCTGCAAGGGGTCGCGAAAATATTTTTTCGCTGTTCCGCGCCGATCAAAAATGAGCCGTAAATTGTCTTCGAATCTGCCCGGAAGAATGTTCGGTGACACATCGTTGACTGAGCCTCGGGCAACCAACGCTGCGGGCCGTCCCGGCTTCGAGTAAGATACGCAGCCCGACCGATCTCGTCGTCCTGAGATCTATCCCACTGAAAGGCTTTACGATCCATGACCCAGAGTAGAGAAACCGCCGAAGCAACGTTTGCTGAGGCGTTCGAAGCGAGCCTGAATTTCAAGACCCCCGAGCAGGGCGAGTTGCTCAAAGGACAGATCGTCTCCATCTCCGGCGACGATGCTTTCGTCTCCTACGGCGGCCCCTCGGAAGCGGTCATGGCAGCGAATGAGCTCGATGGGCTCGATGTGGGCGATACGGTGGAAGGTACGGTCGTCAAGACCTCTCCCGACATCCGCATCTCGCGCAAACTCGCCAAAGGGAAGGCGTCGCTCGACCTGCTCCGGCAGATGTACGAGAACCGGCTCCCCGTCGAAGCCAAGGTGGCCGCGCGCAACAAAGGCGGCTTCGACGTCAACATCGGCGGCCTGCGCGCGTTCTGTCCTCTCTCGCAGATTGCTCTCGGCAAGATCGACAATCCCGATCAGTTCATCGGCCAGTCGTACGAGTTCCGCGTCACCGAGCTTTCCGACGACGGACGCCGCATCGTCGTCTCCCGCGCCGCGCTGCTGAAGGAAGCGAACGCGTCGAAGGCTGAGGAGACGCGCCGCAACATCGTGCCCGGCGCGGAACTGACCGGCACCATCAAGACCATCACCCCGTTCGGCGCGTTCGTCGACCTCGGCGGGATCGACGGTCTGCTGCACGTCTCCGAAATGAGCCGCCGCCGCGTCACCGATCCGAACGAAGTCGTCGCCGTCGGACAGGAAGTGCGCGTCAAGGTCATCAAAGTCGAGAACGACGGCAAGCGCATCTCGCTCTCGATGAAAGATCAGGAGCCCGATCCGTGGAGCGACGTCGCCGACCGCTACCCGGCCGGCACGCAGTTCAGCGGCCGCATCGTCCGCACCACCGACTTCGGACTCTTCGTCGAAGTGGAGCCGGGTATCGACGGACTCGTTCATTACTCGCAGCTTCCCTTCGGCGTGAAGCAGGGCGACGCCGACATCGCCATCGGCACCAGCGTCACCGGCTGGATCCGCGAGGTGGACGCGTCGAAAAAGCGCTTGTCCCTTTCGCTCCGCGAAGTGGCTACGCGCGATCCGTGGGACGGCGCCGCGCAGCGTTATCCTGCCGGCAAGGTCGTCGAAGGGACCGTCGATCATGGCGGCGCCCCCGGCATCTTCGTCCAGATCGAGCCGGGCCTGACCGGACTGATTCCGAATTCCGAAATCTCCGTCGCACCGGGCGCCGATCCGTCGCGCGCGCACGAGGCGGGCGAGAAGCTGGCCGTGCGCATCATGAGTATCGACCCGCAGCGCAAACGCATCTCGCTCTCGCACGAAGCTGCGAAAGCAGCCGCCGAGCGCGATGAATACGTGAAGTTTGCCGAAGAGCGCGGCGACAACGAATCCGGCGAGAGCGCGATGGCGCTCGCATTCAAGCGCGCCATGGAGAAGAAGAAGTAATGCGCGTCTTCATGACCGGCGCCACCGGCTACATCGGCAGTGCCGTCGCGCCGGCTCTTCGCGAGCGCGGTCACGACGTCGCCGCGCTGGTGCGTCCCGAAACCGATTCGAAAGCGCTTCGCGACCTCGGCGTCGTCGTCGTAGCCGGCGATCTCGCTTCGCTTCCATCACTCGCCGACTCGTTCGGCAGTTACGACGCGATCCTCCACATTGCGCAATCGAATTCCGCCGACGCGCCTGCGCTCAACCAGATCGCCCTCGACGTCTTCACCGCGCAGCAGGCCTTCTTCGTCTACACCTCGGGCGTCTGGGTCTGCGGCAACACCGGCTTCGACGTCGCGGACGAATCGACGCCTCCCGATCCGCTGCCGATCGTGGCGTGGCGTCCCGCGCAAGAGCAAGCCGCGCTCGCGACCGGACGCAGCGCCGTGATTCGTCCCGGCTGCGTGTATGGCGGCAAGCAGAGCCTCTGCGCCGGCTGGTTCGAATCGGCCGAGCAGAAGAAGCCGGTCTACCTCGTCGGCGACGGCAACAATCAGTGGGCGATGGTGAATCTCCACGATCTCGCCGATTGCTACGTCCGCATCACCGAACAGCAAGCCACCGGCATCTTTCACGCCGTCGATGACACCAACGACACCCTCCTCGGCTGCGCCCTTGCGGTAGCCACCGGCTGCGTCATCGAAACGATTCCTATCGAAGTCGCCGCCGAGAAATATGGTCCCTTCGCCGACGCCCTCGCCGTAGACCAGCGCATCTCCAGCAAAGCCACCCGCCAGAAACTCGGCTGGAACCCCAAGCGCGATTTCACCGGGTCGTTGGACGAGCAGTGGACGGAGTGGAAAGCGGCGCGCGCGTAGCTTCGATCAACCACGGATTCTCCGCAAGCCAACCGACTACAAGCCGCGTGTAGTCGTTGAACGTAAGTTCGTGGTAGTCGAGATTGATCTCGCCAGCTTGCTGCCGCAACTGAACGCGGAACTGTTGGTAGCGATCGAAGATCAGCTTGCCGCCGGGGATGGCGACCTCGGTGCGATGACTGCTCAGCCAATCGCGCACAGCACGGATCGCGTCGCGCGGCTGATCGTTGTGAACTCGAATGTCCTGCCCCGAAATGTCCGAGCAGAAGCTGCGATAGCGGTACGGAGTACGGTCGAGGATGAGACACCGTTTCTCGCGGTCGCGCTCGTTGCCGTAACGCTTCGCTCCCAGAAAGAACCCTAGTTCAAGAGGCATGTTGAAGCGAGCGAGCCTCGTATTGCGATCGATGCCCGCGCGAGAGATGTCATGGATTCCAAATTTCGATTGCTCGATGATGTCGAGGATCTTGTCTACTCTCGCTTGACCACCGTCATCGACCTGGAGAGCGGATCGACAGACGAACCCGCAGTCATAAACAGCGAAGACGATGGCCTCGCCGAGGCGAGCGTACTTGCTGTCAAAGGGCACATTGATAAAAACGCTGTCTTCGTACGGACGCATGCATCAGCGGGTTTTCAGGCGTTGGTCCGAACGATTTTTCTTCTCTTCGCGGCAGCCTCACGAACTTGCTTTGGAGTAAGCGCGGCCTTCGACATGACGTAGCGCCCAGTGAGGCGATCGCGGTAAACATGGTACGCAGCGGCCCTCGCCTGCTCGAGCGTGATTCGGCTCTTGCCGGTGGGCTCTTTGATGGTCCGAATCGTGCGCTTGATCATCGTGTTAATGGTAACACCGCACTTTCTTGCGCGAAGTGGATCATCAATTCATTCACCTTCCCCGGCGCGTCCGTCTGGACGAAGTGGCCCGAGTCGGGGATGTGCTCGATGCCGATATCGGGGACGTATTCGGCGAAATCGCGGAGGGTTTCGCGGGTGAAGAACGGATCGAGATCGCCCCAGATCATCAGTGTCGGGATGTCGATGCGGCGCATGAGGCCGCGCATTCCTTTGCGTTTGCGCATGGCGCGATAGTAGTTGGTCATCCCAGTGAGTGCGCCCGGTTTGGACCACGCGTCGACGTAGCGTTCGATTTCATTCGTCGTGAACGCGCCGAGGCGGGCGAGGGAGCGGCGGAGGATCGCGTAGCGGAAGCGGCGCATCAGGAACTCGGGGAGCCATGGCGGCTGAAAGAAAAGCTGGTACTTGGCGCGCCACTTCTGACGCGCCGAGCGGCGCATCTCGCGCAGGTAGGCGACCGGATGCGGCGAGTTGAGGATGATCAGGCGGCCGACCAGCTCGGGATAGAGCATCGCCGTCAGCCACGCGACCGCGCCGCCCCAATCGTGGCCGGCGAGGATGCATGGTGCTTCGCCCGTTTGCGTGATCACGCCGGCGATGTCTTTGGCGAGATCCGGCAGTTTGTAGGCGGCGATCTCCTGCGGTTTGGACGACTCGTTGTAGCCGCGCAGGTCGACGGCGATCACATGAAAGCCAGCCGCGGCCAACGCCGGAATCTGATGCCGCCACGAATACCAGAACTCCGGAAAGCCGTGCAGCAACACGATCAGGGGACCGCGTCCCGCTTCGACGTAGTGGATGGTCACGCCGCCGACGTCGCAGGTACGGTCGGTAACGTCGAGCTCCGGAACCAGCGGCATCGCGACATTGTATGGGGCTGCGCGCGGGCAGCCCCATACGGTCGGAAACCTAGTCGCGATTCAGTGCGCTGATCAGCAGCCCCGCGCCGACGGCGAGGACTGCTACGCCGGCTGCGACTTTGCCGGGATTCTCTTTCGCGTACGTCGTGGCCTTGTCGCTGCCTCCCTTCAGGAAGTCGCGGGCCGTGTTGAGGTACTCCTCGACATCGACGTTCTGCATCGAGGTCTTGAGGTTCTTGACCATGTCGTCGCTGATGCCGAGTTTGCCGAGAAACTGTTCCAGACCGTTGTTCGCCGACGCGTTCTTCGACTGGCCGCAGGTCGGGCAGTAGCCGCTCGACTGGGACGCCATTGAACCTGTACCGCCGGTCGACGTGGGCGTCGCGCCCGTATCAAAACCGCTGTTGCTGCCGAATCCTGGGTTGCCCATTGGTGTATCCATCTTGCTATCTCCTCCTGTTGTCGTTTGCGGATGACGCGCGCTTTTCGCCCGGCTCATAGTTGCGGCCGTGCGTACCGATGCGGGCGTCGCCCGATTTGTTGGTGAAGTGGTCCTCGTCCTGCCAGCGGTCGGCCGCTCCGATCGGCATCTCCTGATCGAGCTGCTGATCGCTGCCGTTGCTGCGGAACGAAGTCTTGAGGCTCGTTTGCTTTGGTGAGTACGTGCTCGCGATCAGATCGAGCGCAACGTCGCTGCGCGGTGTCGTTGCGCGGGCCGACGCGGTTTTCGGCTTGGCGATCTTCTTTCTGGCCGCCTCAGCCTTTTTCGCGGAGCGCTTGCGCGGATCGAGTTTCGAAGTCAGTTTGCGAGCCGTTCGGGCGATGGCGCCTCCGGCTTTGCTGACAACCGATTTCCCTTTTCGTGGCATCTGCTTTTCCTTTCGTAGTTCGCAGTTTTTCCACGAAGAGCTACTGCAAGACAGACGCCGTGATGACGCCTTTCGCGCTCTATTTTTTGTAGGTGACGCGCCAGATTTTTCCGCCGCCGTCATCCGAGATCAGCAGCGATCCGTCGCCGAGCACGAGCAGGCCGACCGGCCGGCCCCACACCGCGCGCTGGGTCTCCGACGGCATCCATCCCACCACGAAATCGTCGTAGCCGCCGGTCGGTTTTCCGGCGCGCATCGGAACGCTGATCACTTTGTAGCCGGTGCGATTGGCGCGATTCCACGATCCATGCAGCGCGACGAAGGCGCGTCCGCGATACTCCTCCGGAAACATTGTGCCCTGGTAAAAAATGATGCCGAGCGGCGCAGAATGCGACTGGATCAGAACCGACGGAAGGACCGTTTTCTGTACTAACTCCGGATGCTCGCCGGCGCGGCGCGGGTCGGGGTGGCCGCCGAGGTACGCGTAGGGCCAGCCGTAGAACGCGCCGGGCTGTACGGCGGTCGCGTAGTCGGGTACGAGCTCGTCGCCCAGTCCGTCGCGTTCGTTGACGGCCGTCCAGAGCGCGCCGGTCACCGGCTCCCACGCCATACCGACCGGATTGCGGAGGCCGCCGGCGAAGATCCGCTTGCCGCTGCCGTCCGGATTGAATTCGACGATCGCCGCGCGCTCCGGCGGTTCACCGGCACTGACGTTCGAGTGCGATCCGATGGAGACGTACATCTTCGTCCCCGCCTTGTTGAACAGCACGCCGCGCGTGGAATGACCGCCCGGCGGTAGCGCTGCGAGTTGTTGCGGTTTCGCGTTCGACGCGGTTTGCCCGGGCGCGTACGGCAGCCGGAGAACGGCGCTTTCGCTGCCGATGTAGAGCCACTGACCGTGAAAGGCGAGTCCGTACGGATTATCGAGACCGCTGGCGAAGGTAAAGCGCTGCTCGGCCACGCCGTCGTGATTCGCGTCGCGGAGGATAGTGATCTTCCCCTCGCCCGGCTCGGAGAGGATCACGTCTCCGTTCGGCGCCAGGAGCATGGCCCGCGGATCGCCGAGTTTGTCGGCGAAAAGCGAGATGTGGAACCCCGGCGGCGCGTGCAGCGTCGCATTGGCGGGCGGTGCGCTGACCGAGGGAGGATTGCCGGAGGATGGCGTGGCGAACGGCTTCGGCAATTGATCGATGCGAATTTCGTGATGCTGCAGCAGCGGATCGTTCGCGACGGCGACTGTCGCGGGCAGCTGTCCCGACGCGCGCGAGCAGGCGAGGGCGATTGCGGAGACGACGGTGACGACGCGGCGATTCATGCAAGAAGTGTAGGCAGTTACGACCGCGGAATCCCATGCGCCCGCGCGACATTCACATGCCCGTGACGAAACAGAAATGGGAGTTCGACGGCGTCGTCCGGCTGACGCGGATCGGCACGGCGTTCGTCGTCTTCACGGTCGTCATCGGGTTCGCGGCCATCAACACCGGCAACAACTCGCTCTACATCGGCCTCTCTTTGATGCTCGGTTGTCTGCTGCTGTCGGGCGTCGCTTCGAAGGATGGGCTCAAGCAACTCGCGGTCGAGTTCGACGGCGTCGACGAAGCATGGGCGATGCGCCCGGCGCACGGACGCCTTCGCATCCGCAACCGCTCGCGTCTCTGGAACGTGCGCGACGTGATCATCACCTCGGATGAACTGGCCGCGCCGCTCTGCATTTCGCTCATCAAGCGAGGCGAGGAGATTGTGACTCACGCGCTCTTCTCGTTCCGCCGCCGCGGACTTACAGAGCTCACGCGCGTCGATCTTTACACGCGCTATCCGTTCGGATTTTTTCTCAAGAAGCGCCGCCCGCGCCTTGCCGGCGACGTCATCGTCTTCCCGCGCCTCCTCGGCGACGACCTGCCGCGCGACCGTTTCCGTCCCACGCAGGGCGAGTTGCAGTCCGCCAATCGCATCGGTGGCGGCACTGACATCCATTCATTCCGAGAGTACGTCCGCGGCGATTCGCTTCGGCGCGTTCACTGGAAAAAATCGGCATCGCTCGGCCGTTGGATCATTAAGCAGACGGAGATCGAGACGGGGCGGTCGGTGCACATCGTCGTCGATCCATACCGGCCGCCGAGCGTGAGCGAGGAATCGTTCGAGGAGATGATCAGCGAGGCCGCGACATTTCTCGACGATGCGCTCAAGAGCGGACTGGAAGTCGCGTTCTCGATCCCGCACGTGACGTTGCGATCCGATCGCGACGGCGCCATATCGATGTTCCGCGCGCTGGCGTTGCTCGAAGCGACTCGCGAACCGGTGGCGCAGAGCGTCGATCGCGACAGCGTGATCTTCACGGTGGCGCCGGCCGTCGGGAATCGGGAGTCGGGGGTCGGAGCATGACCGTCGCGGCAACGATCTCCGACAACCGGCAACCGACAACCGACAACCGGAGATTCGAGCTCGAGCTGCTTTTTCTGGCGGCCTTCGCGGCTGCGCCTCTATACGGGACGCAGGCGATTTCCGCGCTGCCGTTGTTGGCCTTCCACGCGGTCATGATCGCGATCGCGGCACGCGTGGCGTTTGGTAAATCGCCGGAAGTGATTCCGGCCGCCGTGATGCGGGGGCTCGCGATCGCATACGTCCCGTTCTACATCATCGACGCCGCGCTCATCTCGCGTAGTGCCATCGCCGCGTCAACGCACCTTGTCCTTTTCATCGGCGCGTATCAGGCCATCGAGTCGGCGAAGACGCGCAATACCGCGCAGCGCCTGCTCACCGCATCGTTGATCTGCACAGCCGGCGTAGCCACCTCGACGCACATCGCCATCCTGCTGTTCATCGTCATCTTCGGCTTCCTGCTCTTGCGGCAGCTCATGCATCTGAGCCACGAGGAGACGATCGCGATGACCGGAACGCCGGTCGCCGAGGCGCCGTCAGTCCGCGCGGCGTCGTTCTACGTCATCGGCGCGCTCGCGATCGGCGCCTGTCTTTTTCCGTTCATGCCGCGCATTCGCAATCCGCTGCTGCCGGGGATCACGGGACCGTTGAACAATGCGACGACGGGACTGAGTGACTCGATCAACCTCAACGAGACGCGCTCGATCAGCAGCGACGCCACCGTCGTCAGCCGCGTCTGGATGGGCCAGGAGACGATCCCGTTTTTCACACCGCTGCGATTGAAGGGGACGATTTACGAACGCTTCGCCAACAACACGTGGATCCAGGGGCGGCGCGATTTCATCCCGCTCGACGGCAGCGACGGCACCACGCGCGTGGCGCGCCCCGAGGGCTTCACACGCAAGGCCAGCGTGCAGCAGCGATTTCTGATCGGGAGCCGGCTGTTTCTGCCGGTCGGAACGTACCAGGTCAGCGGCGCGGGTCTGCTTGCCGAGGGACCGACGCGCGATATTTTCACGGTGTGGAGCTCGCATCGCGACACGATCGCGTACGACGTCATGCTTGCGCGCGAAACTGCACCGCAGCGTCCGCAGCAGGTGACCGTTTCAAACTATCCCGTCACGCCCGCGGTGCGCGCGATGGCGCAAGGGATCGCCGACTCCGAGAGCGATCCGATGCGGCAGGCGGCCAAAATCGAGACGTACCTCTCGCAACACTTTCGCTACGTCGCCGATCCGTCGATGATCGGCCGCACGATGACGGTCGATCAGTTCCTTCTGCGCGAGCGCCGCGGCCATTGCGAGTACTTCGCCGCCGGAATGGTCGCGCTGATGACGGCGCTGAATGTGCCGGCGCGTATCGCCGGCGGCTTCTACGGCGGCACGCTTAATCCGCTCACGGGCTACTTCGTCATCCGCCGCGAGGACGCGCACGCCTGGGTTGAAGTGTGGGACGGCAAGTCGTGGCAGACATTCGATCCGACGCCGGCATCGCTTCGCCCCGGGAACGCTCACGAAGGACTGCTGCGCGTCTACGCGTCAGCGCTCGCCGATTCGATCAACTACTTCTGGGACCGCCACATCCTCACGTTCGGCCTCGGCGATCAGGTGGCGCTGGCGGTTTCGGCGCTCGAATCGGTCCGAGCCGCAGGCGCGGCATTGACGGCGTCGCTTCACACGAATTCGTTTCGCACGTACGTCTCGTTGCTCACGATGCTCGTCGTTGCCGGTTTCGCGGCCGTGATATTGGCGCGCCGCCGCCGCTCGCTCTTCGATCTCCTCGCCGCCCATCTCCACCGCCTCGGCATCGACGTCGGCCCGTCGATGACGATGTCCGAGGCACTTCACGAACTACGGATGACACGGCCCGCCGCGGCCGCAGATCTCGCGCCGCTCATCGCGATGTACGAGGCGGAACGGTTTTCAGGGAAGCAGGAGCGACGGAGAGTTCGTGCAATTCGAGCCGCACTTTCCGCGTCATCGCCGCGGACGGGCCATTAGCTCGATCATCTCCCGCACGGCGCGATCGAGTCCGACGAGAGCGGCCCGCGCGACGATGGAGTGGCCGATGTTCAACTCTTCGATGTCCGTGATCGTCGCGATCCCGTCAATGTTGCGGTAGTCGAGTCCGTGTCCGGCCAGCACTGCCAGTCCCATCTTGCGCGCGGCCTTCGCGGCCGTCGTAACCTTGTCCAGCTCACCCGCCCATCCGCTTCCGCGCTTCCACGCCTCGGCGTACTTGCCAGTGTTGATCTCGACGCGCGGCGCGCGCAGCTTCTGACACTGCCGCAACTGCTCCAGATCGGGATCGACGAAGATCGAGACGTCGATGTTCGCTTCGAGCAATTGCCGGATGGTCTTGTCGATGTTGCTCGAGTGGAGGACGACATCGAGCCCGCCCTCGGTCGTCAACTCGTCGCGCCGCTCCGGCACCAGCGTGACCTGATGCGGCTTCACCGTCTGCGCGATCCGAACCATCTCCGCCGAGGCCGCCATCTCGACGTTGAGATGCGTGGAAACAGTCCGTTTCAGAATTTCGACGTCGCGGTCCTGCATGTGTCGCCTGTCGCCGCGCAAGTGAACGGTAATCCCCTGCGCCCCCGCCAGCTCGCAGATGATCGCCGCGGCGACTGGGTCCGGCTCATCTGACTTTCGAGCTTCGCGGATGGTGGCGATGTGATCGATGTTGACGGCGAGACGCATGCGCGAAGGTTAGCAGAGGCGCGTTACCGCATCAGACGCTCTTTGAGCGTTCCTCTTTCTCGCGGCGCTCCAGGTACTGCATCGCTTTGAGAAGGAGAATGCCGAGTGTGAACAGGACACCGCCGAAGCTGCACAACATGACTAGCGGGATGTTTTGCGGATCCATTGTCCTGCTCCCTTTCGTTCCAGCAGTGCTTCAAGAACGGCACCGAGGCTCCAGAGAACGAAGGTGCCAATCGTGTTCTTGATGCTCCATGCCCACGAGAAGTGGCTGGTCTGCACGATGATATCGAGATTCGCAAACACGAACCACAGCAGCGCGATTTCGCGAAGGCCTTCAGCGATTCGATCCGCAATCGTTCGCAGCGAGAGGTGGGCATCGAGACGATAGAGAAGCCGCCGCGCGATGACCTTGTAGTTCATTTCTCCGCCGAGGATCCCTCGGTGCGCGCAAAACACCGAGGAATGCTCTTGCTGTGGAGGGATGTGAATCAGAACTCCACGCGACGTAGAACTCAATGCGGGCGGGACGCCCGCGCCCCCAGGCTGGAAGGCGCGCGAGCTCCGATGCGTTGATCGCTCGGCAATGCTCTACCGCTTCGACAACATTGAGAAATCGTACGGCCCGCACGACATCGTCAAGGGCGCGACGTGGCAGCACAAT
Source organism: Thermoanaerobaculia bacterium (assembly GCA_036264035.1). Taxonomy (GTDB): domain Bacteria; phylum Acidobacteriota; class Thermoanaerobaculia; order Gp7-AA8; family Gp7-AA8; genus JADGNZ01. The sequence goes on from DATART010000143.1 coordinate 14,981, forward strand.
CCGGGCGAAAAGGTCGGACTCGTCGGCCGCAATGGCGCGGGCAAGACGACGCTTTTCCGGCTCCTGCTGAAACAGGAAGACACCGACCACGGTCAGATCCTGCGCGCCTCGGGGCTGACCATCGGCCACGTCGGGCAGCATCTCGACGCGGAGCCGGGCATGTCGCTATTCGACTATGTCGAGACGGCGTTCGCGGACGTGCTGGCGATCGAACGAAAGATGCGCGCGATCGAGCACGACCTCGCCGATACGGCGAAGAGCGTGGCCGAGCACGAGAAGCTGCTCGAAAAATACGCGGTCCTGCAGCACGACTACGAACACGCCAACGGCTACACGCTGCACGCCGAGGTGGAGCGGGTGCTGACAGGCGTCGGATTCGCGAAGAGCGAATGGGAGCGGCCGATCACGGCGTTCAGCGGCGGCCAGCAGAACCGGGCCATGCTCGCGCGCGTCCTGCTGACGGACGTCGATCTGCTGCTGCTCGATGAGCCGACCAATCATCTCGATCTGGCCGGTATCGAGTTCCTCGAAGAGTTTCTGCAATCGTTCAAAGGCAGCTATCTGCTCATTTCGCATGACCGCACGTTTCTCAACCGCACCGTCGAGAAGATCGTCGAGCTCGCGCACGGGAAACTGATCGAGTATCCCGGCAACTACGAGCGCTTCCTCGAGCTGCGCACCGAGCGGATGGAGAAGATGGCCGCCGACTACGAGCAGCAACAGGAGTTCATCGACAAGACGAAGGACTTCATCCGCCGCAATCTCGCCGGCCAGAAGACGAAGCAGGCCAAGTCGCGCCGCAAGATGCTGGCGAAAATCGATGAAGTCGACCGGCCGGAAACCGACGAGACGCTCGCGAACTTCAAGCTCGAAGCCGGTCCGCGCTCCGGCGCGATCGCGCTGACCGCGGATCGCGTCACCACCGGCTACGGCGAGAAAGAGGTCGTGAGCAATCTGTCGATGACGATCCGCCGCGGCGAGCGCTACGCGATCATCGGTCCGAACGGCTCGGGAAAATCGACGCTGCTGAAGACATTCGCCGGCCGCCTGCAGCCGCTCGCCGGCAACGTGACATACGGCCACAACGTCCAGGTCGGCTATTACGATCAGACCCTCGGCGATCTGAATCCGGCCGGCAACGTGATCGACGAGGTGTGGAACCTCGATCACTCGCAGACCGAGGAACAGGTGCGCAGTTATCTCGCGCAGTTTTCCTTCTTCGATGACGACGTGTTCAAGAAGACGCGCGATCTCTCCGGCGGCGAGAAGGGCCGCCTGGCGCTGGCGAAGATCATCTACACCGGCGGCAACGTGATGCTGCTCGACGAGCCGACCAACCACCTCGATGTCTACACACGTGAAGCGCTCGAAGAGGCGCTGGAGCGCTTTACCGGCGCGCTGATCGTCGTGTCGCACGACCGCTACTTCATCGATCGCGTCGTCGAACACGTCATCCTCGTCGAAGACGGAACGGCCGACGTCTTCGCGGGCAATTACAGCGACTATGCGGAGCGGTTGAAGGCCGGAGTTGCTGTTCCGCGTCCAGCGCCTGTGATTTCCGCGCCGAAATCGGAATCGCCGCCCTCGAAGCGGCCGCTGCCGAAAGCCGATCGTTCCGAACAGAAGAAGCGCGAGAAGCGGCTCAGGAAGATCGACGATGAGATTGCCGATCTCGAGTCGCGCATCGCCTCGGCGGAACGCGAGCGCGAGCGCAACGACCTTCTGCTTTGTTCGGAGGAGGTGTTCCGCGACGGGGAACGCAGCAGAAAAATCCAGTCGCAGAACGCCGATCTGAAAGCGATGGTCGATCTGCTGTACGGCAAATGGGAAGCGCTGGCGAAAGAGAAGGAAGAGGTCGAGAGCGCCGCCGTGTAGTTGCGGTAGGCTGCGCGCGATGTCCGCAAAATACTCTGCATCCATCATCGCCATCGGCTCCGAAATGCTTGGTCCGACGCGCGTCGATACGAACTCCCTCAAAGTCACGGCCGCGTTCGAATCGTTCGGAATCGGCGTCGTGCGCAAGAGCGTGGTCGGCGATACGCAGGATCAACTCGTAGACGAGATCCGGCACTCGCTCGCGCACTCGGACATCGTCGTCACATCGGGCGGACTCGGGCCGACCGAAGACGACATGACGCGCGAGGCGCTTGCGGAAGCGCTCGGGCTGACGATGGACGTCGACGCTTCGATTATCGAGCGGCTGGAGAAACGCTTCGCGGCGCGCGGGTGGGTGATGCCCGAGGTCAATAAGCGGCAGGCGAATGTATTCGTCGGCCAGACGACGCTGACGAACGAGCGCGGCACGGCGCCGGGATTTCATATCGAGCAGGACGGCAAACACGTTTGGGTATTTCCCGGCGTCCCCCACGAGCTGGAGTGGATGGTGACGACGTACCTGGCGCCGTGGCTGGCGTCGATCACCGGCGGCCAGTCGCGTTTTCGTCGCGTGTTGAAGATCGCCGGGATGACGGAGTCGGGTGTCGAGGAGCGGCTGAAGCCGTACTACGCCGCGCATCCGGAGCCGCTGACGATTCTCGCGACGAGCGGCCAGACCGAGTTGCATCTCGCCGCGGACGGAGCCGAATCCGAGGCGCTGGCGCTGATCGCCGCACGCGAGGCTGAGCTGCGCGAACTGTTCGCCCACAAAATCTTCGGCGCGGATGACGACACACTCGAAGCGGTTATCGGCCGGATGCTGACCGAACGTCATGAGACGGTAGCCACAGCGGAGTCGTGCACCGGTGGATTGCTGGCATCGCGAATCACCGACGTCCCCGGCAGCTCCGCGTACTTCATGGGCGGCGCGGTCTGCTACACCGCCGAGGCCAAAACCGATCTGGCATTTGTCGATCCGCAACTCATCGCCGAACACGGCGAAGTCTCCGAGCCGGTCGCGATCGCGCTCGCGCGCGGCGCGCGCAAGCGCTTCGGGACGACGTACGGCATCGGCGTTACCGGCATCGCCGGACCGGGCGGCGGAACGGAGGCGAAGCCGGTCGGCACCGTCCACATCGCCGTCGCCGGCGCGGACGCGCACAAGCATTGGAAGTTGTTCTGGCCAATGGAGCGCAGCCTCTTCAAACGCATCACGACACAGTCAGCGCTCGACCTGCTGCGATTGTTCATCGTGCGCACGTAACGTACAATTTGTGTGTATGAAGCGGATGAACCTTGTCATCGACGAAGAGGCGTTGACGCGCGCCCAAAAAGCTACCGGGGATAAGACGTTTTCCGGCACTGTCAATAAGGCGCTGCGCGAAGTGGTACGCATGGAAATCCTCCGCGACGGTCTCGATCGCATGGACCACATGACCTGGTGGCCTGGCTACGTCGAGGAGTACGGCCCGAATCCGCCGCTCGCTGAGACGGCTCGCAAGCCATTGCGGCGTTCAGCGCAGGTAGTGCGGGCGCCTCGCACGAAGAAGCCGTGATCCTGGTCGACACGAGCGTCTGGCTCATGGACCGGCGCCGATTCCGGCTCGCCGACGTCGTTCGGCCCGATCAGATCGCAGTCTGCGGCACCATCATTCAGGAAGTTCTACAGGGTGCCCGGAGTAACGATCTTCAGGATACGCAAGAGACCCTTGTGCACACACACCTCGTGGACCTGCCGCTGCCGCTGAATCGATTTGAATATGCCGCGGAGATCTACCGGACGTTGCGCGTGCGGGGCATCACGATCCGCTCGCC
>DATART010000146.1:0-7516 GCA_036264035.1 Thermoanaerobaculia bacterium
CGGAAATCGTGTTCGGATCGCCGCCCTGAATCATGAAGCCGGGGATGACGCGGTGAAACTTCGTGCCGTTGTAGAAGCCTTTCTCCGCGAGGTCGATGAAGTTCTTCACATGATTCGGTGCGACGTCGGGAAAGAAACGGATGTCGATCTCGCCGGCGCTCGTATGCACTTCGGCGACTTTGTTCTGGTACTGGCTCATCGGTCTGTTCTCCTCTGCGGCGGCGCTGGACGTCGTGGCCGGCGGTACGGTGGCCTCGGTCGCGCTGGCGCTGCTGGTCGTGGTGGTGGTGTCGGTCGGTGCGGCGGTCGTCTCGTTGTTCGCGGTGTTGGCAGGCGTGCACGCGGTAACGGCCACCGCCAGCAGCGCGTAGATGACGTTCTTCAAGAGCATTCCTCCTCGCGTAGTCTCGGCGCGAATCCTACTACGCGAAGCCTACGGTCTGCGGCGGCCGCGATCGGAGAATTGCGGCCGCGAATTCACCGCGGTCCGGCCGTTGCCGCCAGGCGGACGCGACGGCGATGACGGACGCGAGCTGGCGTAGGTGTTCGGGCGCGGCGGACGCGGCGCGGCGTTGCGCACCGGCGGGCGAGAAGGCCGCCACGACGTCAACGGCGGCGCGACCGCTTTGTACGCGCTCGCATCGAATCCCTCGGCGACTTTGCGGGGGATGCCGCGGGAGATGAAGCGTTCCAGATCGCGCAGGTTGCCGCGGTCGTCAGGCGTGACGAAACTGATGGCGTCGCCGACCGCTTTCGCGCGTCCGGTGCGGCCGATGCGATGCACGTAATCCTCGGGCTGCGGCGGGAAGTCGTAGTTGACGACGTGCGAGATGCCTTCGACGTCGATGCCCCGCGCGGCGATGTCGGTGGCCACGAGCACCCGCACCGTTCCGGCCTTGAACGCCTTCAGCGCCGCGATGCGCTGGCTCTGGCTGCGGTTCGAATGCAGCGTGGCCGTGTTGATCCCGGACGAGGCCAGCTTGCGCGCGATCTTGTCGGCGCCATGTTTGGTGCGTGAGAAGACGAGAACGGAGTCGAGGCTCGCGTCGCGGAGCAGATGAAGCAGCAGCGGCAGCTTCGCTTCTTTCGTCGTTTCGTAGACAAACTGCGTGACCAGCTCGGCGGGATTGGCGCGGCGGCCGATCTGAACAGTCTCGGCGTTTACGAGAAACTCATTCGTCAGCGTTTCGATCTCTTTCGACAGCGTGGCCGAAAACATCATCGTCTGCCGCTGTTTCGGAAGCGCTTTGACGATGCGGCGCATGGCCGGGAGGAAGCCCATGTCCAGCATGCGGTCGGCTTCGTCGAGCACCGCTACTTCGAGGCCGGAGAAGTCGACGTGGCCCTGATCCATGAGATCGATGAGGCGGCCGGGCGTGGCGATGACGATCTCGGTCCCCGCGCGGAGGGCCTGGATTTGTGGCCGTTCGCCGACGCCGCCGTAAACCGTAGCGATGCGGAGGTGGAGATGGCGCGCGTACTTGCGCACGTTCTCCTCGATCTGCACGACCAGCTCGCGTGTCGGGGCGATAACGATCGCGCGCATGCAGCGCCGATTCGTGGCCGAGCCGCGCGCCGAAAGACGCTGCAGAATCGGCAGCACGAACGCGGCGGTCTTACCGGTGCCGGTCTGCGCGATTCCGATGACGTCGGATCCGCGCAGCACGAGCGGGATTGCTTTGGTTTGGATTGGGGTAGGTTCCGTGTAGCCGGCTTCGCGCACGGCTTTGGCGATTTTCGGGTCGAGCCCGAGTGCTTCAAAAGGCATTGGTGTGTCCGTTCCTGTCAGAGTATTTGTTCAGCTCTGACGCTCGGACAGAGGTGAAGCAGTGTGCGATCCAACGACCCGAGGGTGGAAAAAATTGCCTCAGCGCTGGAACACGAACGGTTTGCTGATCGCGTTGCCGTCGCCGTCGAAGAAGCGGATGGTCATCGTTAGCTGGTCCAGTTCGACGGTGGCGAAGCCGAGTTGCGGCGTCGCTTCGGACGGGTAGAGCGTGTGCTTGTGCGGAACGAGCGGCGGGACGGGATCGGAGCCGGCGCCGCTGATGAGAAGGCGGGGAGTGGCGTCGATCAGCTCGAGGTGATGATCGTGGCCGCAGACGTAAAGGTCGACCTTGCCGCGGCGCATGAGCGGATCGAGCGTGACCATGCGCAGGTGCTGATCGCGCGGGAAGTGGCCGTGATAACCGGACGAAACGATCGGATGATGGCCGACGGCGATCCGCCACGGCGTCGTTTTCTTTGCGGCGAACAGCTGACGTAGCGCGTCGGCAGCGTCGTCGTTGCGGGCGGCCGCGTACGGTGTCGTGTCGAGCATCAGCAGTTCGGCGAGTTTGGAATCGATCACGTACTGGCGCGCCGGAAACTGCCAATGCGGGACGACCGTCGCGGCGATCTGCACTGCCGGCAGGGACTTGCCGCAGAAATCGTGATTGCCGAGGACGGGGAAAAGCGGGATGCCGATCCGGCTGAGGGCGCGGACGCGATTCCATTGCGGATCGGACGCGGACGACGGTCCGCACGGATAAAACGCGTCGCCGGTGATGATGACCGCGTCGAGCGGCGTTCGCGCATGCAGTTTCGCGATGCCGTTCGCGACGCGATCGGAGCCTTCGCCGGTGTCGCCGACGACGGCAATGCGCAGCGTGGCGGCGTGCGCCGTGAGCGGCACGTGCGGAAGCGGCGCGCCGAGGGTGAGCGCCGCGAGAAGCAGATAGACTGTCGCGATCATGCCGCTGGTGAAGATTTACGTGCCGAAAACCAAATCCGCCCACGATCTTCGGAAGATCTCCGATGGCGTTCACGATGCGCTCGTCGCGCACGTAAACGTTCCGGCCGATGACCGCTTCCACATCCTCAATCGTCTCGATCGTGACCAGATCGTTGCAGACCCATCGTACGGCGGTGTAGCCCGTTCCGAGAACCTGATTGTCATCGAAATCACGCTCAACGCCGGCCGCACGGTCGAGATCAAGAAGGCGCTCTACGCCGGAATCGCCTCACGGCTGGAGAGCGCCGGCGTCAGGCCCGACGACGTCCTGATCTCGCTGATCGAGGTGACAAAGGAAAACTGGTCGTTTGGCGGTGGCCGGGCCACGTACGCATGAGCGGGGGTGGGGTGTGGGGAGTAGGGCGTGGGAGAAAAGACGATGGGAGATTGTCGTGTCTCCGACTCCCCACTCCCTACACCCCACCCCCGCCGCCCTGAGCACTTTGCTAGAATGCGCCGCCGCTTTGCTCTGTTGTGGGCGCCCGCGTGACCTGTGTCCGGGTTCGCACGTCAATAGGTCGACAGGCTGCAACTGCTCCCGGAACGTGTCCGACTGAGCTTCAGTCCGTCACCGCCTCACCAGACAAACTATGAATCGAACCTTTTCGCTCTGCCTAGCGGCCGTCCTCGCAGCCGGGAGCGCCCTTGCGCAGACCGCGCAACCGGCGCCGCAGCCGCCCCCCAAACCGAAAGCCGGCACGATCATCGACCGGCCCGACTCGGGAACGATCACCAGTGAGCCCGTGACGACGCCTGCGCCCGTCCCCGCCACGCCTCGCCCTGGCACTGCACAGGCCGGACAGCGCGTCGAGCGCTTCGAAGCCGTCGGGAACACCAGCGTCGCCAGCGACACGATCCGCGTTTACCTCGGTGTGAATCCGGGCGATCCGTACGATCCCGCCGCGCTGCAGCGCAACTTCCTCAACCTCTGGCAGACCGGCCTTTTCGATGACATCCGCATCGAGACCGACAACGCTCCGAACGGCGGCATCATCGTCCGGGCTGTCGTCAAAGAACGGCCGCGTATCGGCGCCGTCGAGTATCGCGGCAACAAGGAGCTGAACGCGGCGAAGATCACCGAGCAGCTCGACAAGGACAAGATCGATCTGCACGTCGGCAACACCCTCGAGCAGACCCTGGTCCGCCGTGCCGCCGAGTCGATCAAGAAGGCGTACTCCGAGGGCGGATTCGAGGGCGTCACCGTCGATACGACGCTGGAAGACATGAGCGAAGGCGACAAAAAGATCGTCTTCAACGTCAGCGAAGGCATCAAGGCTACCGTCGCGCGTATCGTCTTCACCGGCAATCAGCACTTCTCTTCCCGCCGTCTGAAAAAGCAGATGAAGGAAGTGAAAGAGAACAACGTCGTCACCTGGATTCGCAAGAAGAATCTCTACATCCCGTCGAAGCTGGACGAAGACCTTGAGCACGTCAAGAACTACTACCAGGACTACGGCTATACGAACGTGGCGTTCGGCGAACCGCAATTGACGACGATCGGAACCGCGAAGAAGCCGCGCGTCCGGATCACCATTCCGATCAAGGAAGGGACGGTCCATCAGCTCGGCGACGTGACCGTCACCGGCACGACCGTCTTCAAGCCGGAAGCGTTCACCGGCAACTTCCCGGTCAAGAAGGGCGAGACCATCCGCCGCAAACCGATCCAGGACCGGCTCGACGCGCTCGATGAGCTTTACCGCATGCGCGGCTACATCTACTCATACATCAATCCCGAGTACGTCGAGCGCGAGAACAACATCGTCGACGTCCACATCACCGTCTTCGAAGGCGAGCAGTTCAAGCTCGGCAGGCTGGAGTTCCAGGGCAACACGACCACGAAAGACAAGGTCCTGCGCCGCGAGATCTTCCTCGAAGAGGGGCAGATCATGGACATGGAGACGTTCAAGCAGTCGATCTACAAGCTCGGCCAGCTCGGATACTTCAAGGTCAACGACAACCCTGACTTCAAGGTGAACCAGGAGAAGAAGACGGTCGACGTGACCGTGAAGGGTACCGAGGAGGGGAAGAACGACGTGCAGTTCGGCGGCGGCTACTCCGAGGGCACCGGCTTCTTCGTGCAGACGCAGTTCTCGACACGCAACTTCCTCGGCGAAGGCGAGAACCTCGGCCTCAGCTTCCAGCGCGGCAATCGGCAGAACTTCTATTCGTTGTCGTACGCCGATCCCTGGTTCATGGATACGCCCAACAGCTTCGGCGTATCCCTGTTCAACCGCAACACCGACTTCCCGCTGTCGGTCGGCTACCAGGAGCGCAGCAAAGGCGGATCGATCGCCTACGGCTATCGTCTGCACCGCTTCGACAGCCTCTCCCTCGTCTACGGCCTGGAGCACGTCAGGACGCACGAAGAGTCGAACGTCGTGCCGGACGTCAACGGCAACGTGCCGATCTCCGACATTTCGGATCTGGTCTACACCTACTCATCGATCGGACCGTCTTACTCGTACGACTCGCGTGACAATCCATTCGACACGACCCGCGGCGGGCGTGTCAGCATGGGGATGACCTTCGCCGGCGGACCGCTCGGCGGAACGATTCACGCAATCCGACCGACGTTCGCGGCGACGAAGTTCTTCAAGCTGTCGCGCAAGTCGTCGTTCAGCGTCAACGCCGACCTCGGCTACCTTCGCCCGCTCGACTACGGCAAAGGCTGCGCGCTGACCTATGACGATTACGTCGATCAGAACAGCAAACTCTGCGTCCCCAAAGGGCAACGCTTCTTCGTCGGCGGCGAGTACTCGGTGCGCGGATTCGACTACGGAACGCTCGGTCCGACGGAAACCTTTGGCGGCGTGAAGCAGATTGCCGGCGGCTACAAACAGGTCTTCTTCAACTCCGAATACATCTACCGGCTTAACGATCCTCTGCGGCTCGTTTTCTTCGCGGACGGCGGCTGGGCTTACGGCTACAACGACAAGGTCGACCCGCGCAAATTGCGTTACTCGACCGGCGCCGAGCTCCGCATTTTCCTGCCGGTCTTCCAGTTTCCGATCCGCTTCATCTACGCCGTCAATCCGGCTTCCAAGCCGGGCGACAAGTTCAAGACTTTCAACTTCACCATCGGGAATACCTACTAAACAGCGGGCGATTACGGCGTTGTCCATGCCCAATCACTTAAGGAGATTTTCATGAAGAAGGTACTCATTTCGCTCGCGGTAGCAGCGCTCACGGCGCCGATGTTCGCGCAGAGCGCGCCGGCTCGCGTCGCGGTCGTCGACGTCAACAAGGTCCTGATGAACTCCCCCGCCGGAAAAGCGGCGTATGAGCGCCTGAAGAAGATGCAGGATGACCGCATCGCCAAGGCTCAGGCCATGAACGATGAGATCGCCAAGCTCGACAACGACATCAACACCAAGAAGATGTCGCTCAGCGAGGACAAGCTGGCCGACATGGCCAAGCAGCTCTCCGACAAAAAGATCGCCGCGCAGCGCTTCGCGCAGGACGCCGATCGCGAAGTCGGCGAAGCCCGCGACAAGACGCTCCTCGACCTCGAGAACAAGATCAAGCCGGTCATCGACTCGGTCGGCAAAGAGATGGGCCTCGCCGCCATCTTCAACAAGTTCGAGTCGGGCCTGGTCTACGCGTCGGACGCGATCGACATCACCGATACCGTCATCAAGAAGTTCAGCGACAACGCTCCGGCCGCGAACACCGCGCCCGCCAAGAAGCCGTAACTCCAACGACAACGCTGCTCGAAAAGCCTCCCCGCACGGGAGGCTTTTTTCATTGGTGGCGGCATACAATGCGCGCCCGAATGCCCGCGGTCCCGATCACCGAAATCGTCGAGTACACAGGTGGCCGCTATGGCGGTCCGGCCGATCGGATGATCGAAGGCGTTGCGCCCCTGTCCGAGGCCGGCGAGACGCAACTCAGCTTCCTCTCCAATCCGAAATACGCGGGGCAACTCGCGTCGACGAAGGCGGCCGCAATCCTCGTTCCGGAAAGTGCTGCCGGCGACGATGCCCGCTTCATTCGTGTTGCCGATCCGTACTACGCGTTCGCGCAGGTCCTGTCGAAGTACTTCGCCTTTCGCTCCGTGCCGGTCGGGATCTCTCCGCGCGCTGCAATTTCGGCGAGTGCGAAAATCGGCGATAGCGTCTCCGTCGGCCCGTTTGCGACAGTCTCAGACAATGTCGTGATCGGCGACGGTGTCATCGTCTTTCAGAACGTCTCGATCGAATCAGATTGCGTCATCGGCGCCGACACGGTCATCTATCCGCAGGTGTCGATTTACGAAGGCTCCATCATCGGAAAACGCTGCATCATTCACAGCGGCACCGTCATCGGCGCGGACGGCTACGGCTTCGCCACGCACGGCGGACGGCATCACAAGATCCCGCAGATCGGCATCGTACGGATTGGCGATGACGTCGAGATCGGTGCCGGCTGCACGATCGACCGCGCCGCGCTCGGCGAGACGTCGATCGGCGACGGCACAAAGATCGACGATCAGGTCATGATCGCCCACAACGTTAAGGTTGGAAAGCACTGCCTGCTCGTCGCGCAGGTCGGGATCGCCGGCTCGACCGAGCTTGGCGACTACGTCGTCGTGGCCGGCCAGTCAGGCTTCGCCGGCCACCTCACCATCGGCAATCGAGTCCAAGTCGCCGCGAAAAGCGCGGTCCTCGACGACGTCGCGGACGGCGAGAAAGTCATGGGCATTCCTGCGGTACCGTTCCGCCAGTTCGCGCGCAGAGAAGCGGTCATGCGCCGGATGACGCGCCG
>DATART010000173.1:0-1960 GCA_036264035.1 Thermoanaerobaculia bacterium
CCTCGCCATCACGCAGTGTCTGGCGAAGACGCACGATCCGTTCGTCCCATGTCGGCGAGATCGAGGCCATGCGGTACAGGTGCAGGAACGCGAACGCCGCGAAGATCAGCACGAACGCGGCATTGGCGAGACGGCGCGACATCACGACGCCACGTAGAGAACGGAGATCGAGATCGCCGCCCACAGAATCGCGCAGACGATCATCTGCGGGTCGCGCACCATGCGATCGGTCGGCGATTCATCGTGCGTCCGTTCCATCAGGTATCGATACCGGAAGACGCCGAACAGCACCACCGGCACCGTCGCCGCGAGTTGCGGCCGCACCGTGGCGATGTAGAGGCCGTAGAAGACGAACGTCGCCACGACCGCGATCTCCGAGTAGTCGTCCATCAGCTTGACGGAGTAGTGCTGCAGCACCGAGCGGAAGTCGGACGCCGTCGCCGTCGACAGCAGCTCCTGCCGCCGCTTCGTCGCCGCGAGGTAGAGCGCGAGCGAAAGCGTCGTGATGAACATGAACACCGACAGCACCACGTCGATCGCCACCGCGCCGCCCCAGACCCGCAGCACGAATCCGCAGGCGATGGCGAAGAGGTCGACGATCGGCATCGTCTTCAGGTGGATCGAATATGCGGTCGTCAGCGCCAGATACAGCGCCACCGCGAGAAGAAACTTCGGTGCGACGAACCACGCCGCAACGAGCAGGATCGGGATGAGGATCGTAACGATCGTTACTGCGGTGCGCACGGAGATTTCCCCCGACGCGATCGGCCGCCGCAGCCGTTTGACGGGATGCGCGCGGTCGCTCTCCCGGTCGAAAATGTCATTTATGATGTAGCCGGCCGACGCCGCGCCGCAGAAGATTGCGAAAGCCGCCAGCGAATGCCCGACCGCGGACGGCGAAACGAACGACCGCGAAAAGATCAGCGGCGCGACCACGAATCCGTTCTTCAGCCACTGCGCTGGACGGAGCAGTCGGACGAACTTCACGGAGGCGAGTGTATCCGCAGATTACGCAGATGAGACGCAGATGGGAATCTTGATCTGCGTCCCATCTGCGTAATCTGCGGATTACAATCTCCTGCAGTGATCTCCCTCGAACCCGAGCTGACCGCAATTCCCGATACCGGTGTGCTCATCGCGCGCGAGCGCCGCGAGACGGTCAATATTTATCCCGAGCTTCGCCTCCTGACGTGGGCCGGGGTCATGCTCGTCTCCACCGGCGTCGGAATCTACATCTCCAAACATCTCGACGACATCGGGCCGCTCGCCATCGCCGCTGCGATCGGACTCGCCGCCGCTGCCTGCTACGCGTGGGCGTACTGGAAGCGCGGCAAGAGCGCATCGCTTGCGGATGACTACGTCCTCCTGCTGGCCGCGCTGCTCGCCAGCGCCGACGTCGGCTACATCGAGCACCACTACCACCTCCTCGGCGACAGCTGGCCGAGGCACTTTTTGTTTCTGGCGATCCTGCACGCGGTCACCGCGTACTACTTCCGCTCGCGTTTTGTGCTCTCGCTCTCGGTGGCGTCGCTGGCGGCATGGCTCGGCATCGAACGGCGTAGCGTCGACGCGATTTTCGACGCACCCGAGGCCACAGCCTGGCGCGCCTTCCTCTGCGCTGCGATCATCGTGGCCTGGCGCGTCATCGACCGGAAGTTGCGGCCGGCCACGATCTTCAGTTCCCTCTTCGATCACGCCGCCGCGAACCTCGCGTTCTGGGGATCTCTCGCGTTAGCCGCGCATAAGGAGACTCGCCTCCTCGGCTGCGCGATCGCCGTCGTCCTCGCCGCCGCAGCGATGTTCTACGCCCGCCGCACGCGCGAGGCGACGTTCGTGATCTACGCGTGGGTATACGGCACCATCGCCGTCGACATCGCCGTCATTGACCTCATCCACGAACCGATCTTCGACACGTTCTACATGCTCATCTCGACCATCGCCGCAATCGTCGGACTCTTTC
>DATART010000205.1:0-2292 GCA_036264035.1 Thermoanaerobaculia bacterium
AGCGGGTTGAAGCTCTTCGGCCGCGCGGCATTCGACAGCGGGATAACGACATAGTTCATGAAAATGTAGACGAGGATGCCGTAGACGATGCCGCAAGCGATGGCGTGCCGCGTCAGCACCGGAAGAGACTTCGCGGCGAGCCAGTAGACGATCACGATCATGAAGGCGATGAAGTAATGACACCCGGCGCCGAGTAGCGCGCTGTTCATGCCGCCGTTGAACGACTCGCGTCCGAGGATGCCGGCCGCGACGCTCTGAAAAACGCGCGTCGGAGCGACGCCGCGGAACCACCAGAAGACGATGGCGTACGTGATGTCGAGCGATCCGACGACGATGCCGCCGGCGAGTACTTTTCGCATCGGTGGAGGGTAGCGTTGCTGGGGGGACTCTACTTGCTAATTAACGGGGAACGTTTTCACGCGGAGCGCGCGAAGAGGCGGAGAAAGGCCGCTTCGCGTCTCCGCGACTCCGCGTGAAAAACTTTTTACGGCGTCGACGGAGGAGGCACCCTCTTCTTCGTTGCCTGCTCGAATGCGTACGCGAGTTTCAGCAGCGTCGGTTCGCTGCATGCCATGCCCGTGAAGCTGACGCCGAATGGCTGCGGGAGTGCCTTGAACGATTCCGGGAACGCGGTCTGCGGCGTGTTCGGGACCATGGCCCAGGGCACGATCACGGTCGGGTAGCCGGGACGCGCGGCGATCGAGGCGCCGCCCGGGCCGGGGAAGAGGAGCGCGTCGAGGTTCTGCGCTTTCATCACCTCGTCGATGCCGTGCGTGGCGCTCAGGCGGATGTCGTTGGCGCGGTCGGATTCGTAACGCGCTTTGAAGAGATCGAGGTCCATGGCGTCGGAGATGTCGAGCAGCGACTGACCGTATTTGATCGCGCCCATCTTCTGATGTTCGGTGTTCCACTTGCGCAGCTCGGCCAGCGACTTCACCGGCGCGGCGGTGCCGAGGGCTGCGAGCCACTTGTTGAAATCGCGTTCCATGCCGTACGCGAGATCGATCGAGCACTTCTTCCCCTTCACGTCGTCCATGTCGGTGCAGACGCCCCAGAGGACGTAGTTGTCGGCGGCGTTCTTGTCGATGACGCTGGGGATGTCGGCTGGATCGACGACCGTCGCACCCTGCGCTTTGAGGACTTCGATCGCCTCATTCATCGCCTTGGTCTGTTCGGGATTGAGTCCGCCGCGCGGCGTGGTGGCGCCGGGCGTCGTGAATTTGTCGTAGAAACCGGCGCGCGGGATTCCGATGCGCGCGCCTTTCAGGCCGTCTTTTTTCAGGAAGACGGTGTAGTCATGATTCGGCGGCGCCGTGCAGCGCGTCGTGGCGGGATCGTTCGGATCGGGATTGTTTCCTTCGAGGACGCCGAACATGATCGCCGCGTCGGTCACGAACTTCGCCATCGGACCGGCCGTGTCCTGATCGGCAGTGATGGGAATGACGCCGTAGCGCGAGATGCGGCCGACGGTCGGCTTGATTGCGGCGAGCATGTTTTGATTCGACGGACTGAGGATCGATCCCGAGGTCTCGCTGCCGACGTTCGCGGCCCAGAAGTTCGCGGTCGTGCCGGCGCCGGAACTCGATCCGCCGGTGGCGAGGGCGGGCCGGCCGTCGCCGGTTTCCGTGCGCGGGTCACGCCGCGGGTCGTACGGATTGAAGCCGTAACCGTTCAGCGCGTTGTAGTTCGTCGGCATCGGCGGATTGCCGGCCACCCAGTTCGCCAGCTCGGTGAGCTGCGTCTTGGCCATAATGATCGCGCCTGCATCGCGCAGATTCTTCGTCAGCGTGGCGTCGTAGGGCGGGACGAGATTCGCGAACGCGAGTGCCCCGCCGGTCGTCGGCAGATCGGTGGTCTGGATGTTGTCCTTCAGCGCAATCGGAATGCCGTGCAGCGGCCCGCGAATCTTTCCGGCCGCGCGTTCGCGGTCGCGCTCGTCGGCTTCTTTCAGCGCATTCGGATTGACGGTGATCGCGGCGTGCAGTTTGTCCTCGTACGTGGCGATGCGAATGAGGTACTGCAACACCAACTCATGCGACGTCACCCGTCCATCTTTGAGCGCGGTCTGCATGTCGGAAATGCTGGCCTCGACGACGTTGAAGGGTTGCGGCGTTGGCTTCGTTGCTGCGGCGGAGGTGACGGTGATGGCGAGAACGAGGAGGGCGGAGGTTGCGGCGCTCTTCATGCGCGGGGATTGTATTGTCATCCAGAGCCGCCGAAGCCCGGAGCGCAAGGCGCGACGCGGCGGAGGACGGCGAAGGATCCCAGGCTGCCAACCCGGGAGGGCGGTGG
>DATART010000247.1:0-7891 GCA_036264035.1 Thermoanaerobaculia bacterium
CGTACAGTACGTCGCGTCCTTGTCTCGGCGCGATGACGAACAGCGACTTCGAATCGGGCGACCAGTTGACCCACTCCACCCAGTCGTTGAAATCGGCGCCGATGCGGTGCGACGTGCCGGCCGCGCGATCGTATAGCCACAGCTCCCACAGATCGGACTCATAACCGGCGCGCGCCTGCGAGCGATACGCGATCCAGCGACCGTCCGGCGAATACTTCGGACTCGTATCGGCACCCGTGCGCGTCGTGATCCTCTTCGCGTCACCGCCGGCGATCGGGACGACGAACAGATCCGCGTTCGTCGAAACCTCGGGATGCTGCTCGGTGTCGCGCGCGAAGACGAGATCTTTACCGTCCGGCGAAACGTCGAACTCATCGCCGCCACCGACGGAGAACGGCGGCGCATCGAACGCGCCCGGCGTGAGGTCGCGCGGAGTGCCGCCATTCAGCGGCACGTAGACGATGTGGCTGCGCGTCGGTTCCTGCCACGCTTTCCAGTGGCGATACAGCAACCCGGTGAGCACGCGCGCTTTCGTCGGCGCGGTTCCCTCGGCCGTCGTTTTGTCCTTGATGCAAGCCGGATCGACGCCGCAATCGGGATAGATGTCCGACACGACGACGAGGCCGGAACCGTTCGGAATCCATTTGACGGTGCCCGCACCGCCGGCGAGGTCGCTTGTTTTCCGCGATGTCCCGGCCGCCAGGTCGTACAGATAGACCTGATGCGCGCCGCCGTCGCGGTTGGAGACGTACGCGATGGTCTTGCCGTCCGGCGACCAGACCGGGCCGTTGTCCTGATGCTTGGCGTCGCTGATCAACTTCGGAGGTCCGCCAGCCGAGGGGATCAGGTAGACGGCGCTGAAACTCTTGTTCGCCGCGAGATCGGGCGTGGAGACGTCGTACGCCAGCCACTTTCCGTCGGGCGAGAGTTGCGGCGCGCCGATGCGGTGAATCGCGGCGAGGTCCTCGAAGCGCATCACATGCTGCGCAAGTGCCGCGGTCGAAACAAAAAGCGTGATGACAAGCGCAAGTTTTCTCATCGTATGTACCCCAATGACTTCAGGTTCTCGTAATACTCCTCGTTGACTTTGGCCGGCGACGACGTCGCCGCGCGCGGCCCGTAGGTAGCGATGCGTGCGGTGTTCCCGATGACGCTGCGGCCCGGCATCTCATCGGACGCCGGAAAGCCGAGCAGCGTGCAGAGTGTAGGCGCAACGTCGAATGCCGATCGCGGCCGCGCCGTCATCGGAAGAGACATCGCCATCACGCCGTGACCTGGTTGGCCTTCGCCGGGCAGCCCCACCAGGACGACGACGTTGCCGCGGACGCTATCGATTACGCGATCGAGATTATCGAGTACGCGCACCGAGGCGGCCAGGCGCGTGGCGGGATCGAGCGTGAGGCGATTGAGGATGATGTCGAGCGCCGGCAGGTAGACCGTGCCGAAGCGGAGCGTCTGTTGCCGTTGCCGCTCCCACATCAAACGCTCGGACGCGACCGCGTCCACCCGCATCGCTTCGACGTCCGAACTGGCCGGCGGCGTGTTGGCGCCGGCAAACACCGGCTTCTGGCTGACTTCTTCGAGGACGCCGCTCTGGATGTCGTCAGTCGTCCACCAATTGACGGACAGCGACGGCAGCAGGCGGGCGCCGAAAATCTCCCAAACGTAATCGCGTTTGCGCACGGTCGGCGGCAGAGGCTCGCGCGCCGCCAGTTTCACGGACTCCGCGACGTCGCGCAGCACGACGTCAACAGGCGAGACAGCCTGCAGGAGGTGACGTCCGTTGCGAAACCGCACGCCGTCGATGGCGCGTACGCCGTGGATGCCGGTCGGCACGCCGGTGCCGACCGAGGCCCAGCGCTCGGTGGCCGAGGCGCCAGGCATCGCGGCGATCGGCGTGAGATTGCCGAAGCGGCGTGAAAGGCGTTCGCGCGCGAGCTCGTACGTCAGTCCGTCCACCGCAACGAGCGTCACGGCATTGACGGTCCGCCTGGTCACGACCTGGATCGGCGGCTCCGAAGCGCGAGTGTCCTGGCCACCAAACGTGGGCAGGAACGTGGGCAGGAAAAGTGACGCGATGAGGATCGCCGCCGCAATCGTCATCGGCACCGCGCGCGGCTTCTGATGAATGGCGGGGATCCGCTGCAATTCGTAGATCGAGAAGGACAGAAGAGCTGCCGAGATGGCGATCGTCGCAATCAGAAAAAAGGCGGCCATGGCCGCGATGCCTGTCAGCAGCTCCGGCCACGACGGCGGCGTCGGGAATCGATACCACCAGATCGCGATCGGCGCGGCCAGCAGCGAGGCGGCGGCGAACGAGATGGCCAGCAGCGCGCGCGGCGTGTCGATGACGATGGTCGGCCGCAACTTCAAAATCAGCGCGATTGCGACGAGCAGAAGAAACGAAAACGCGAAACTTGTCACTCCATAGAGCAGAGACATGAGCAAGGTCTCGCCCGCGGAGAGTGGATGGTTGCGAAACAGCATGATGCCGGTGAGGGGGAGGATCGCGAAGGCGGCGATCAGGAGGGCGGCTTTTCCGGAAGCCGTGAAGAGCTCGATCCAGAAGGCGCGGGAGGAGCGGCCGGCGGTAAATGGGTCGTGCGCGAACCACCGCTCGATGGCGTGCGAGAGGTAGCCGCGCTCCCGCAGATCGCGCCGCAAATCGTCGACGGACGGCACCGGCACGGCGCGGAATATAGCACCCGGCCCGGCGTTCTATCCGCCGATTCTTCAATGGATTCCGGCGCGGCCACGCCCCACAATCAGATCGAGCACAACGCCCTCTCCGGCTCGCCCGAGGCTCGCCCTCCCAGGCGTCATCCATTCGCGAAATTCTTCTCCGGCGCCGCCATCACCATCGCCTTCGTCCTGATCAAATTGAAGGCGCTGGTCTTCCTGGTCTTCGACTTTTTCCGCGGCTACGCGGTCAACCCGTTCGAAGGCTTCGGCCTGATGCAGTTCTCCGTCGCCGGCGTTTCGATGGGACTCTCGATCTGGGCGATGGCGCTGAAGGCGCCGCTGCCGCTCGTGGTCGGATTCGTGGCCATCATCCTCATCCACGAGATCGGCCACGCGGTGGCCATCCGCGCGAAAGGACTCCATGCCGGAGTCATGGTCTTCATCCCCTTCATCGGCGGCGCCGTGACGCTGAAGGATCAGCCGCGCTCGGCCTACGATGATGCGCAGATCGGCCTCGCCGGCCCGATCGCGGGGACGTTCGCATCGCTGGTGGCGCTGCAGATTTACAAGTGGACCGACCAGCCGCTCTACCTCGCCATCGCCGCGGCCGGCTTCGCCGTGAACCTGCTCAACCTCCTTCCGATCGGCATGCTGGACGGCGGCCGCATCTCCGCCGCGGTCACGAAATGGATGTGGGTCTTCGGCGGCGGCGTCCTAATCTACAAAGTGGTGAAGCAGCCCAATCCGCTGATGCTGCTGATCATCGTGCTGGTGGCCTTCCAGGTCTACCTCTCGATCGTCCGCGAGAAGGACGACAAGGCCTTCTACGACGTGACCATTTCCCAACGCGTCTTCATCGCCATCGCCTACTTCGGCCTGGTCATCTTCCTCGGCCACCAGACCTACGTGAATCTGAACAGGCTTGCGGCGCTGGCGAAGTAGCGAAATCTAACGGCTCTCGGCATCGCCCTTCTGCGCATCCGAGTCACCGATCCGCGGCGACTCGGGCCACACCGTTTCGAGCCCGATCGTCTTTCCGTCAACCGTGCAGGCGAGGCGGCCTTTTTTCAACTGAACTTCAATCGGTTCGCCGACTGCGACCGCGTTGACGTCGAGGATCGGCTTGCGCTTGCCGCGTTTCGTGCGGGAGAAGGCGATGGCGTAGCCGCGGGATAGGACCGAGAGTGGCGAGACGGCGCCGAGGGTGGCGGCGGTGGAGCGCAGGCGTTCGCGTTCGCGCGCGACTTGCGCGGGGAAGCGCAGCAGCGGTGCGTTGACGGCGGCAAGTCGCGTCCGCATCGAACGCGCCCGCGCTTCGAGCATGCGGAAAAGCGTGACGCGGCTGCGGTCGAGCCTCTCCCGCCGCGATGCGATGCGGCGTGGGAGGAGCCCGAGCCGGTCGGAGGAGGCGAGGTGGCGAAGCTCGTGTCTGTAGTTGCGGATGCGCGACTCGACAACGTGGCGCACCCGCCGGCTCATGTGATCGATCTGCGTACAGATCTCGCTCTTGGCCCGGATCACGATTTCGGCGGCAGCGGACGGTGTCGGCGCACGCAGGTCGGCTACGAAGTCGCAGATGGTGAAGTCGGTTTCGTGGCCGATCGCGGAGATCGTCGGAATGGAGCAGGCGGCGACGGCGCGCGCGACGGACTCCTCGTTGAATGCCCACAAGTCTTCGAGCGATCCTCCGCCACGGCAGATCAGAACGACGTCGTGCAACTGCCAGCGCGAGAGGTGGCGGATGGCAATGGTGATCTCCCGCGCGGCGTCCCGTCCTTGCACACGAACGGGGTAAACCTGCACGTGCAGTCCCTCGAAGCGCCGTCCGAGGACGTTGAGGACGTCGCGGATGGCGGCGCCGGTCGGGCTGGTGACGATCGCAATCCGCTGCGGCAGCATCGGAATCGGTTTCTTTCGCGCGGGATCGAAGAGACCTTCATCCGCGAGTTGCTTTTTGAGTTGCTCGAACGCCAGCTGCTGCGCGCCGAGACCGGCCGGTTCGACGGCGACCGCGTTGAGCTGGAACTCCCCCTTCTGCTCATACAGCGTCAGCCGTCCGCGGACGACGAGCTGCAATCCGTTTTCGATGCGGAAGCGGAGGAAACGCGAGTTCGTGGCGAAGAGCACCACGCGCATCTGTGCCCGCGAATCCTTGATCGAAAAATAAATGTGGCCGGCAGCGGAGCGAACCACATTTGTCGCTTCGCCCTCGACGCTTATGTCGTTGTAACGAAAGAGCTCTACGTTGATCTGACGGATGAGCTCACTTACTTTCCAGACGCGCTCGGCCATACGCGCCCATGTTATTGAAATCAATTCAGGCAAGCTAGTTGCTCTTCCGTATGAGTGCCGCAAGGCACTTGACGGCTGCCGTTCGAGGCAGCAAGGAGCAGGAAAAATGAGAACAGAATCGATTCTGAAAAAAGCAGTTGCCGGCCTGGGGTCGGCGGCGCTCGTGATCGCGATGAGCGCATGTGCACACCACGATGTAGCCGCGGATCAGGGCTACGGCCAGATCCGCACCGAAGCGCCGGCAACGGCGGACAGCAGCACGCCGGTGGTGGCAACAGTCCCCGCGCCGGCCAACACGGAAGGCGTCGCCGCGTCGTCGACTCCGGCCGCGCTCTCGGGTCCGGCGGCAGTCGATAACAGCGGCCGCGCGTACACCAGCAGCTCCGCCGGCGGGACCGGCAACGGCTCGAACATCGGTACGAATACGAATGTGAACCTGATCCCGAAGAAGAGCAAAAGTGATGTGACCATCACGCAGTCGCCGGCCACCGTCGATACGACTGCGAGCACGACCACGACCGAGACGACCGTGATCACGCCCGCGCCCGCACCGGCGCCGGTGATTGTGGAGACGCCTGCGCCAGCTCCCGTAATCGTCGAGACGCCTGCGCCTGCGCCGGTAATCGTCGAGACTCCCGCTCCGATGAGCTCGAGCACGACAGAGACGCAGACGACGACCACCGACACTGACACGACCGCCAAGACGACCACGAAGCATCATCACCGCCGGATGCACAAAGACTAACGAACAGGCGGATAACGCTGTACGGCAGGGCGCGGGCGACCGCGCCCTTTTCGTGTCTGGAAGCTTTTCACCACTGAGACACAGAGGGCACAGAGAGGTCTCTGTGCCTCTGTGGTGGAATCACTTCTTCTTCTCGGCCGCAGCCGCTGCCGGAGGTGCGAGCGGCTTGATTAATGTCTCCATCCAATCCGGCTTGCCCGTCGTCCGCTCCAGATGCGGATACTTTTCGCCGCCGTGATAGTCGATTGATGCGGTGGTGAAAAACTCGCCGTTCTGGACGATCAACGTCATCGGAGTGGTGGCCGTGCTCGACGCTTTCAGTGCATCGCGCAAACGCGCGGTGCTGTAGGCGCGGCCGTTAACGGCGACGATGCGTGCTCCCGGCGTAAGGCCGGCGCGGGCGGCGATCGACTCTGGGACGACGTCGCCGACCGAGCCGTTGTCGCGGATGTTGAAGCCGAGGGAGGCGTTCAGGTCCGCGCCTTTGGAACGGCCCTCCTGATATTGCAGCGCGGTATTCGGCTTGTCGTTGTAGATGAGATGCCAGCCAGACTGCTCGATGCCGCCCATCGGAGGGGTGGCCGACATCGACGTCAGGCGCTGATTCAGAAAACCGCGCCAGTCGTTCGACGCAACGGCGTTCAGCGCGGCCACGATGTCGTCGAACGTGTACGGCTTCAGATCGGGATGGCCGCTCGCGCCGCCGTAAAACGCGCGCGTGAAGTCATCGAGCGACTTCTTGCCATTCGTCAGCGAGCGGATGGTCATGTCCGCGTCGAGCCACAGCAGCTCGCCTTCCGGGTAGTAGTCCACGCTGCGGCGCCAATTCGTCGACGCGCCGGGCGCGTCGTACAGAAGCTGCGCGGCGACAGCGGTATCGAGCAGCGGACGCCACGTGCGCCCGGTGTGCTGCGTCATGTTCGCTGCGATCTCCGCTAGGTTCTCGCGGTAGTCGTCGGCGGTCAGAATGCCGCTGCGCACCGGAAGAAGATCGCCGAGGTATTCGGTCAGACCTTCGTAGACCCAGAGCAGCTCGCCGGTCATCGGCTTGTCGTAGTTGTTCGTGGCCAGACCGGCCGGACGGCGGTATTTGCCGTTCCACGAATGAACGAACTCGTGCGCCATCAGGCCCGACACCCACTTGCGGCTGACGTCCTCGCGCAACGTTCCTTCCTCAACCCGGTCATCGCTCGATTCGTGATGCTCGAGACCGAAATGCGCGACGTTGTCACTGAGCGTGAGCAGCCAGTCGTAGTGGCGATAGTGGTTCGCGCCGAAGACGGCCGTGGTCTCGTCGACGAGCCTTCCATACTGCGTCGCGAAGTCGTCCGGCGTCTGCGTGGCCTCGGCGCTATCCGACAGCAGATTCAGCGTGTGCCGGTATGCCGAATGGCTGATCAGATCGATCTTGCGCAGCGTCACGCCGATCTCGACGGGCGAGTCGATGACGGTGGTGAGCGTAGCCGGCTCGAAATGAATCTCGTCGCCGGCGCGCGAACGAGTTTCCAGAGCCGTGGCGTACAGCCAGCCGGCCGGAATGCGCAGCGATGCATCAACCTGCAGCGAATCACTGGCCACGCCGCGCGGATAGAGCAGGACGGTGTTCCAGCTCAACAGCGCCAGCCGCGGCGTGGTCGACGCGCCCGCGGTGAAATTCGCGCCGGGCGCGGGCGCGAGGAAATCGAGATCGACGTCGAGCGACGTCGCGCCGGCGGGGACGTCGACGTTGAACGCGAACATCTCCACCGGATCGCGCAGCCAGATCACCGGCTGCCCGTTCGCAGTGATGCGCAGGCCCGCCAACCCGTTGATCGGTCCCGTCGGTCCATGCTCGCCGGGAATCCATTTCGGATAGAACAGCGTGATCGGTCCCGGCGCGGCCGGAATGTTCAGATGTGCGTGGTAAACGTTGGAAGCGACATTCGTGGCATCGACGCGCAACGTGATCGGCGCGGCGGAAAGCGCGAAGGCGAGGACGAGCAGCGGCAGCACGATCGCAAAACGTTTCATGACGCGGAATCGTAGACCAAACTGTCATCCTGAGCGAGGGCACTGCGGACGACGCAGCGATTGATGGAAAGAAACGGGGCCGGTAGGCTTGGGAGCGGCGAGCCGTGGAGAGGCCGGAACGACTTTGGTGCCTACGAGCCCGATCCTGAGCATGGTCCAGGG
>DATART010000336.1:0-2474 GCA_036264035.1 Thermoanaerobaculia bacterium
GCCGCGGCGCCCCCGGTCAATTTCGCGGTGTACGCGCTGACATCCGACGCCTTCGCATCGACGACGCGAACCTCAGGATACGATCGGAGGATCTCATCCGCCGCCAGCCGGATCGCGTCTGCCCGCTGCTGCAACGCAGGATCGGGAGGATCGACCAGGAACGGCTCGATGACCACCTTGCGCGGCGTCGCCGCGGTCGCGGGAGGCAGGCCGGCCCGCTTCTTGACGACGACCGGAGCCGCGTCGTGATTCCGGTTGCGCATCCAAAGAAGCCCTGACGTCCCGCCGAGGACGATCACCGCGGCCGCTGCGATCGACGCGAAGCGCGTGCGCTTCTTCCTGCGCATCACCCGGGCACTCGCCTCGGCTTCCACCGCGGCGGCAAGTCGCGCGGCCTCCTCTGCTTCCGCGGCAGCGCGCTCGGCCTGCTCGGCCGCCTCGCCCTCGGGCGCGATGGCGAAGAGCTTCACGCCCGCACGCGCGCCGGCATCGCGCAAGCGCAACGCGACGCGGCCCTTCTTCACGAACGCTTCAGTGATGTACAGCTTCGCGGCGTCGAGCTGCTTGAGAATCTCTTGCGCCTTTTCGACCGCCGGGCCGGCCACCGCTCCGTCGTGAGTCTCGACCTCGCCGTAGTGCAGCAACAGGCGCACCGGAATTGGAGTGCCATCCTGCTGCTCCGGCGAAAAGTCGAACTCCCCTTTGCGCCCGGCTTCGAGCGCGTTCTCGATCGACGGCAACTCGCCAACGAAGCACGGCCCAAATGGATCGGGGACCTGGCCATCGAACAGGTAGACGGCTTCGCCGAGAATCTGCTGCATGCGCGCGGCCGCTTTTGCCGCGGCGGGCGGATCGATCGCGTTGACGTCATCGTGATTGGCGACATCCGCGACGAGGATGATCGACTGCCGCGCCTGCACTGCATGGCGCGCGTTTGCAACTTCATTCAGCGAAGCGCGGGCAATCTCGTTCGACCACTCCACGACCGTGCCGTCGACCTTGACGATGTCGTCGATGACCGCCTTCGCGTCTTTGTAGCGCCGATACGGATCACGGAAAAAGCACGTGCCCACCACATTGAGCACGGTGCCGTCGATGTTCGGATTGATCGATTTGGGCGACGGCGGCTGCTCGTTGACGATCTTGTGGGCGATCTCCGCGGCATTCGCAGCGAGAAACGGCCGGCGGCCGGTCGCGACTTCATACATGATCACGCCCATCGAGAAGACGTCCGTCTGCGCCGTCACCATCTGGTTCGTGATCTGCTCGGGAGCCATGTAGCTGACGGCGTTCGCATCGTTCCCCTTCTGCGAAAACAACGATCCCTGACCTTCGCGTCGTGGCAGAAACGTCAGGGCATTCAGGCCTGCGAGCTTCACCTGCCCATTGGGAGCGACCAGCACCGAATCGCCGGCGATGTTGAGATGCAGGACGTTCTTTGCCTGCATCAGCTTCACGGCGTCGGCGAGCTGATAGCTGACGCGAAAAAACTCCGTCCGTTCCGCCGCACGTCCGCGAAATGCAGTAGCGATCGGAAGGCCGTCGAACCATTCCATGATCATCACCAGCGCGTCGTCGGCAGGACAGATCTCGAGGATGGTGACGATCGAAGAGTGGTACAGCGCGGCGCCCTGCCTGATCTCCCGGATGACGGCCTCGCGGCGCGCGGGATCGCGCGGCAGTTGCTTCGTCAGCACCTTGAGCGCGACCGTCTTGCCGTTGCGCGAGTCTTCGGCGCGCCATACCGAGGCGCCCACACGCTCAAGTAGCCGGAACGACAAAATCGTCCCGCCTGCGACGAACGGATCGATGGAAGACATGCTCGCGAATTATATTGCGCGAAGATGCAGAAGGTCCGCGCCGCCTTCCACGGTGTCGCCCGGCTTCACGAAAATCTCGTCGACGACACCATCGGCGGGCGCCGGGATCTCGTTCTCCATCTTCATCGCTTCGAGCACCAGCAGGCCGGTGCCGCGGCGGACTTCCGCGCCTTTCTCCACGAGCACGCGCGCGATACGGCCGGGCATGAGCGCTTTGATGATGCCGCTGTCGCCGAGGTGATCGTCGCCGCGCTTGCGGCGGAGGGCGAGCGGATCAACGATCTCGACGTCGAGCCGCGATGCTCCGATCGTGATCTGATGCATCGTCCCTTCACGATGGTGCGCGAGCAGGAATTGCGTGCCGTCTTCCAGCCGCAGCGAACGCAATCCGCCGGCGTTGATGAGGTCCGCTACGATCCATCGTTCGCCGAGCTTGACGCGATACGTGCTGCCGTGCCGCTCGATTTCGAGCGGAATGTTTTCGTCGCGATAGCGGGCGGTGAAAATCAATCGCGCCCCCGCGTTGCTTCGATGCGCGCCGCCTGCCGCCAACGCGAGACGGTCTCTTCCGGCAACCGCAAGTTCTGCGCGTCCTCGAACGCGACGATCGCCGCGGCGACGAGCGCGGCATCGCGCGTGGCGTCATCGGCCGGA
>DATART010000360.1:0-3157 GCA_036264035.1 Thermoanaerobaculia bacterium
GCCGGCCGAGAACGTAGGCGGGATCGAGGAGCTGATCGCGGAGCAGCGTAAATCCGCTCCGCAATGCAGACAGCGTGATGCCGCTGGCGAGGCCGTGACCGGCCACGTCGCCGCAGACGATGGCGAGCCGTCCATCGACGACGAAGTAGTCGTAGTAATCGCCGCCAACCTCGGTGGCGGGCAGCGACACGCCCGCCACGTCCGCCCAATCGAGTCGCGGCGGCGCCTCAGGCAGCATGCTGACCTGCACCTCGCGCGCGAACCGGAGCTCGTCGCGAATCCGCAATTGCTCGCGCGCTTCGGCGCGGCGCTGCACGCCTTCCTCGATGGCCGCTTTCTTCACATTGCGGCTGGTGATTGCGCCGCCGGCGAAGCAGACGAGGTTGACCGCGACGAGCATGATGCAGATGCCGATCGAATTCTGTTTGTGCTGTTTCGGAATCGGTGCGAGAAAGAACGCGGCGATGATGATGACGAGCAGCATCGCGTTGAGGGCGATGCGCTCCTGAGTTCGCAGCCGCAACGCGATCGTTGCTGTGGGAAAGATCACACCCCAGGCAATCCATCCGGTGCTGTCGCTGAGTGCGAAGTAGATCAACGTGGCGAACTTGACGACGAAAAGCGTAACCAGCCAGCCGGAGAGATTGCGTCCGACCAGCCGTGCGTAGGCGCGTGGCGGCCGGCTCTCGCGCCGGAGCGCCCGGCGCAGCTCGCTCATCGCGCCGATGATGAAAAGGATGAAGAGAGCGTCGAAGATCGCGGCCGCGATGTGCCCGAAGCGCTGGTGCTTCACGACCATCGAGGTAGGTACGAGGATCAGCGACGTGAACGCAAACAGCCACGAGATTACGTAGGCCGATCCGAGGTTCTGTTCATCGAACCGAGTGCGCACCATCTGCGGCTCGGTGGTCTGCGCGATTTGTTCGAGCGGGCGCTCCATGCGCGAGCATTGTCGCTCACAGGGAGAGAAGAGGACCGGCACAGTTGCGTGCACCGACGACAAGGGACGGGTTCACGGCCCGCGTGAAAGTGGTTTCCTGGGAGTGGCATGTCGGTTTCGACATATGCTGACCGCACAATGACTCAAAAAAAGAAGCTCGAAGCCGCCGGGTGGAGCGTAGGGGATGCACGCGAGTTTCTCGCGTTGACACCGGATGAAGCGGAGTTCGTCGAGATCAAGTTGGCGCTTGCAAGGCGGCTGCGCGCGTTGCGGGAGCAGCGTCATTGGACGCAGGCGGAGTTGGCGGAACATGTCGGATCGAGCCAGTCGCGGGTGGCGAAGATGGAGGCCGCCGACCCGACGGTGAGCGTCGATCTCCTCGTCCGTTCCTTGCTTGCCGCCGGCGCGAATCGGCGTGAGCTCGGGCGTGTCGTTGGCGACAGGAGTCGTTAGTACGCCGCGAGTGACAACTTCTCCCCCTCCCACACCCGTCCGAATTCGGATGTGACCGACGCGGCGTCCTTCTTTTGCGCGCGGAGGGACGCGGCGAGGGCGAATAGCGCGCGGGGATTGTGGGGGTTGCGGGTCAGGTCGGTGCGGAGGATCTTTTCGGCGTCGGCCGGGCGGTTGGCGCGGAGCATCGCGGCGGCGAGGGTTTCGCGAGTGGGGTAGAACCAGTCGGTCGGCTCGTCGTAGTCGAGGGTGTCTTCCTGCGCGACGGCTTTCGTGTAGTCGGCGATCGCTTCGGACATGTTGCCGCGAGCTTCGGCGATGCGGCCGGCGAGGACGTGCGCGGCAACTTCGGCGACCGCTCGTTCCGAATTCTGGAAGAGGCCGGGATCGTCGGGCACGTTCTTGCGCGCCGCTTCGAACGCTTTCTGTTCTGACTCCGCTCCGGCGACGTTGCCGAGTTTCGCGAACGCTGATCCGCGCGCGAAGTGCGAGAAGGTGGATGAGAGCGGACCGACGTCGACGGGTGTCGCTTTCAGCACGTCGTTCCAGCGGCCGAAGCGGACCAGGAGGAGCAGCGTGCTCGCGGCGGCGTACTCGGCGGGCGGCATCTCTTTGGCCATCATCGTGGCGTTGGCGGCGAACTCGTCGGACATTTTCTTCGCGTCGTTGAATCGGCCGGACATCGCGTACGACGCGAGGCCGAACTGGAGATTGTGGTTGTAGTACATCGCCGCGTAGATGCCTTCGCCGCCGTGGTTCTTGATGAAGACGCGGTCGGTGGCGGCGGCGTTCGCGTTCGCCCGCGCGGCGCCGGCGTAATTGCCAGTGCGCTGGTAGATGTGCGCCGGCATGTGCACGAGGTGGCCGGACATCGGCGCCAGCGTCTTCAGGCGGTCGGCGCTGGCGAGGGCGTGCTCGGGATGCGGCGACGCTTCGATGGCGTGGACGTAGTAGTGATTCGCGCCGAGGTGGTTCGGATTGCGGCGGAGCACCGATTCGAGCGTCGAGACGATTTCGGTCGTCCCCTCGTTCGGCTTGCCGTCGTGCGACCAGAACTTCCACGGATGGAGGTCCATGAGGCTCTCGGCGTAGAGCGTGGCGATGTCCAGATCGTCGGGATACTTCTTCACGAGCGACTTCATGGCCACGCTGTAATCGCGGCCGAGCGCTTTCAGATCCGCTTTCGGATCGTTGCTGTATCTCTTTGCCAGAGCAGCGATGAGGGCGCGTTCCTTTGCGGAAGCGTGCGACTCATGCGCGATCGCGGCGTGGACACTTTCGTACGCCTGCTTCTCGCGATCGGGGTCGACGTCCATGTTGATGTTCGGACCGAGCGCGAGGGCGGCTCCCCAATAGCCCATCGCTAGATTTGGATCGAGTTGCGACGCCTGCTGGAACGACGCGACGGCGGATTCGTGGTTGAAGCCGTAGAGATACTTCATCCCCTGATCGAAAAAGCGCTGTGCTTGCGCGTTCTTCGTCGAGACGGCCCAGTGGAAGTTGCCGAGGCCGGATTCGAGGACGACAGGCTTCGCGGACGGCGACGGCATGGCGTGCTGTGCGAATGCCGAGGGGGCCAGGATGAGTGAGACGGCGAGCACGCTGATGGTACGCATGCCGCGAATTCTAGTGTGGCACAGACCAGACGTGTCCAAATTAGCCGGCGTCGCGCAGTGTGGATTGCTGCAGGGCCGCCGCGAAGCGGCACGAAGCCACCGGAGGTGGCTCGTACGGTAGCCGGTGGTCCGAGCGAAGCGAGCGACC
>DATART010000399.1:0-6257 GCA_036264035.1 Thermoanaerobaculia bacterium
TGATGAACTGTCCGAAGAACGGCAGGATGTGATGCGCGCAGAGCGTCTTGTACGTCCCGCCGATCACCACCAGGTTCTGGCACTGCGCGTCGGCCGCCGAACACGCCGTGCGGAAAAGCGTGCTCAGTTTCTTGATGTCCGTGTAGTCGTAGCCGCTCGTCATTTGAACTAACGACTCCGCCCAGCGCCGCGGCGTGTCGGCGATGTTCTCGTCATTCATATCGACGTGAAGAAGCTTGAGCGCTTCGCGCAGGTGCAACTGAAGGCGTTCGCGGTCGACGTCGGGCCTCGGCGAGGGCAGAATGCTTCGGTCTTCGACGATCGCTGCCACTTCCGGAGCGATCACAAGGTCGGTCTTCTTCATGGCGCGAGAGTGTATGGGAAGAGCCGATTGACAACTGAATGAGCGTTCATTCATACTTCGCGCACCTGCCACTCTGCGGCGGCCTCGTTTTTGTAAGCAGCCGCAACCAAAGGAGTTTTCTCATGGCCGAAGTCAAATCACAGGGCGCCGTCGATGCGATGGACGTTGCCGAGGGCGCGCGAGAAACCGAGTGGGAAAAGCCGTCGTTCGTCGGCGACCTGTTCCTCGGCAAGCTCAATCTCGATCTGATCCATCCCTTCCCCGAACAGCCGGCCGACGACAAAGCCGAAGCCGACGATTTCCTCGGCCGCCTCGAGCGCTTCCTCGCCGAAAACGTCGACGCGGACAAGATCGACGAGCAGGGCGAATACGACTACTCGCTGTTTGAGGGATTGAACAAGCTCGGCGCCTGGGGGATGAAGATCCCGAAAGAGTACGGCGGCCTCGGATTCAGCGCCACGAACTACAACCGCGCCATCGGCCTCGTGGCCACGTGGTGTGGATCGACCGTGGCCTGGCTTTCCGCGCATCAATCGATCGGCGTTCCGCAGCCGCTCAAACTTTTCGGCACGCCCGAGCAGAAGAAAAAGTATCTGCCGCGGCTTGCGAAGGGGGCCATCTCCGCGTTCGCTCTGACCGAGCCCGGCGTCGGATCGGATCCGGCCAAGATGGAGACGACCGCGGTCAAGTCTCCCGACGGCAAGGGCTGGATCATCAACGGCGAGAAGCTCTGGTGCACCAACGCGGTCAAGGCCGAACTGCTCGTGGTGATGGCGCGAACCGCCCCGAAAATCGTCAACGGCAAAGAGAAAAAGCAGATCACGGCCTTCATCGTCGAGACAAATTCGCCTGGCTTCTCGATCGAGCATCGTTGCCAGTTCATGGGCCTGCGTGGCATCGGCAACGCCCTGATCAAGTTCGAAAACGTCTTCGTCCCGAACGAGAACCTCCTCTGGGGCGAAGGCCTCGGACTGAAGCTCGCGCTGATCACGCTGAACACTGGACGCCTCACCATTCCGGCCGGCTGCGCGGCGGCGGGGCGGAAGATGCTCGACATCGCCAAGGATTGGTCGAACGAGCGCGTGCAATGGGGCGCGCCGATCGGCAAGCACGAAGCGGTGGCCGCGAAGATCGCCTGGATTGCGTCGCACACGTTTGCGATGGAAGCGATCGTGTGGCTGACCTCAGGACTCGCCGATCGCGGCAACGTCGATCTGCGTCTGGAAGCGGCAATGGCGAAGCTGTTCAACACCGAAGTGGCGTGGCAGATCAGCGATCACCTCGTGCAGATCCGCGGCGGACGCGGATACGAAACGGCGCGATCGCTGCGCGAACGCGGCGAGAAGGACTATCCGGTCGAGCGGATCATGCGCGACATGCGCATCAACCGCATCTTCGAAGGGACGAGCGAGATCCAGCATCTCTTCATCGCCCGCGAAGCCGTTGATCCGCACATGAAGCGCGGCTACAAAATCCTGCAGCCCGAAACGCCGACCGGCGAAAAGCTCAGCGCCGCCGCGAAAGCAGGCGTGCATTACGCCGGCTGGTATCCGTCGCGCTACATCGGCTGGTCGCACTTCCCGAAGTTCGGCGGATTCGGAAAACTCTCCGGACACATGGGTTACATCGAGCGCAATTCACGCCATCTCTCGCGCTCGATCTTCCACGCCATGATGCGCTTCCAGGCCAAGCTGGAGCGGAAGCAGATGGTGCTCTTCCGCATCGTCGACATCGGCACCGATCTCTTCGCCATGGCCGCCGCGATCAGCTACGCCACGATGCTTGCGAAGAAAGGCGGCGCCGAGAAGAAGAACGCGATCGACCTCGCCGACGTCTTCTGCCGCGAGGCGCGCATGCGCATCGACGCCAACTTCCACAATCTCTTCACCGACCACGACGACGCCGCCTACCGCCTCGTCACGCACCTGCTCAAGGGCGAGTTCGAGTGGTTCAAGGGTCAGGTCGTCGAGCCAGTCATGCCGACCCCGGAGCAGGTCGAAGAAGCGATGGCGAAGCTGGCGTAGTCGGTGATTCGTCATCTTTAGATGTCAAAAGACCTTCTGCAGAAGGTAAATCGTCACGCTTTAGAGGTCGAAAGACCTTCTGTACGGCGTGACGCGGCGGGATTTCCTTCGCTCTCTGCTCACCTGTGATCGGGCAGGGCCTAAACCTTCCGGCGCATCAGCGTCGAATCTTCTGATCATCGTCCGCCGTCTCGCTGCCTTTGTAGGTGGCGAGACAGCGGCCGCAGAGGAAGGCGTTGTTGGCGTCGCCGGGAGCGGGGACGAAGCCTTCGCGGTTGACGACTTCGACGAAACAGGCCGTGTACTCCTCCGGCAGTTCGCCGCGAACCGAGGCTGTGCGGCCGCAGTCGCGGCAGACGAGTTGCGTCTGGCCTTCCATGACTACTTCTCACCCGCCGCGGCGAAGACCGGCGTGATGTCGACCGGGATGTCTTTCAGCGTCGCGTTGACCGCCGCCATCTCCGGCGTCTCCTTGCCGTACTTGTCGAGGAGCGTTTTGGCGCGCGCGTAGTCGCCGGTCGCTTCGATGGTCAGCAGTTCCGTGGCGAGATCGCGGACAGCGTCGCGCGATTTGGCGAAATCGACCGTGTACTTGCCGCCGGCAATGGGAGTAACCGCACCGCGCTCGCGCAGCCAGTTCCACTGGATGGCAGTGCCGCGGCCGTGCGCTTCGCCGACGCCGAAGCGCGTCGACCGGAACATCAGACCCGCGTACGTGGCGAGGAGCTGGCGTTCGTCGAATGCGGTTACTAGGCCGTGCTGCTGCGCGTAGATCAGGTTCCAGATGCCGAGGACGTCCGCTTTGCATTCTTCGACGGTCGAGTAGAGCTCTTTGAGTGGGATGCGCACTTCGACGCGTTTGCCGTCGGGCTGCGTCAGGAAGCCGGGTCCAAGTCCGTGCGACAACTCGTGGAAGAGGACGTGGTTGAAGAACGCGTCGAACGACACGAGGCTCGTCAGCGACGGATCGAGGACGCGCATCGCGATCGGCTTGCCGCTCTGGCGGAACTTCGCATCCATCACGTTCTTGAGCAGGACCTTCTTCGATCCCTTCTTCTCGCGCACCACTTCGTCGTTCGGAAGATTGAACGCCGCCGTCTGCACGCCGCGGCGCGCGTCGCCGGCTGTGTAGAGCTCCTGTACGACCTTGATCGGCGACTCGCTGCCGCGGTTGGGATTCTTGTACTGCTCCGGCTCGGGAAGATTGCGCTCCATGTCCGGCAGCGCGTGCGCATAGGCAGCGAGCTTCGCGGACTCCGGCTTGTCGACGACGGTGACGAACGACTCGAACGACGCTTTGTAGTTGAAGAGATTGTCCTCGTAGACCTCGTACGGTCCGATGACGACTTCGATATTGCCTGCGAGATCCATCCAGGCCATATCGCTCTCGCGGTAGTCGCCGGTGGCGAACGCGTCGGCGCGCAGCGTCAGGAAGCGCTTCAGCGTCGGATCGTTCGTGATCGCCGCGGCCTCGCGCAGTTTCGCCGCCGCGGGATCGAGGAAGTCTTTGTAGAACGCCGGGTAGGGGATCGCTACAAGGTTCGTGCCGTCGCGGCGAACCACCGTGAAGAGTCCCTCCAGCTCGTCCTTCTGCGCCGGATGCGCGGCGACGTAGCGCTCGAACTCCTCCTTCGTCATGTCCGGCGGATAGAACGCCGCACCGGCCGGCTTCTTCATCGTGCCGACAAACGGTTCATCGTCCTTCAACCGATCCCAGGGACCCTTGTTGGCGATGAAGTAGTCATACGCGGGGCCTCCCTGTTTCGCCAACGCATCGCGCCACGCAGGATTCTCCTCGGAGACTTGCCGCCAGTAGATCTCGTCGATCTGCTTCGATGCCTCGATCAGTTTCGCCACGACCTGCCGCTCGTTGTCGTCGAGAAGCGAGCGGTCGTAGTCGATGACGGTGCGCGGCAGTTGGGCCATTCGCTGCGCGACGTCGGGCGCGACGGTCAGCGACGTTGCGGCGGCGGTCGGAGTGTTGCTGGTTGTATTCGGCATAGTCGACGTCTGGCAGGCCGCGGCGGCCCCTGCAAGGACGATGAGAAGTCGTTTCATGACGCTCTCCTACGGGACGCGGGATTGTATGCGAGCCGAGCGCTCTGCTATCGTCGCGCCACTTCCGTTTGGCCGAGGTGCCGTTGATCATCGAGTGCACGAGTTGTCACGCGCGGTACCAGTACGACGAGGAGCGCTTCGAGCGGAAGCCGTCGAAGAAGATCAAGTGCGCGAAGTGCAGCAGCGTCTTCGAAATTCAGAATCCCGCCTTCGCGGAAAAGCCTGAGACGTCCGCGGGCGATTCGACGTTCACGCGCCGCGAGGAGACGCGGACGCGCCCGCCGGAGCCGGAGGAGGCCACCGCGCAGTCGCCGCTGCCCGAACACGACACCGGCCCGCTGAAGACTCCGCAGCTTCCTCGAGGACGGCGCCTCTCGCTTGCGATCATCGCCGGCGCCGACGCGGGGATGGTCTATCGCGTCGAAAAGCCGCGCATCACGATCGGTCGCGCCGGCGCCGATCTCACGATCAACGACGGTGAAGCGTCACGCCAGCACGCCGCGATCGAAGTTCGCGACCAGATCGTGCTCCTCGAAGATCTGAAGTCGACGAACGGCACCATCGTCGATGCCGTGAAGATCAACGGGGCGGTCGAGATTCAGGACAAATCGGAGTTTCAGATCGGCGGTACGACGCTGATGCTGATCGTGACCGAGGAAGCGTAGCCGGCTACGTCGCCGGCGGCGCGCTCTCTGGCCCGCCCCCACCACCGCCCCGGCGACGCCGGAAACGGCGGCGCCGCTTCGGTCCGTCACCTTCCGGACGCGGCGTCGGCGTTGCCTCGGTATTCGGACGCGTTGCCTGCGGCGGGCGGGGCGGACGCGGCTCTCGCGGAGGCCGCGGCTGCCGTTGCTGCTGCGGAGCCGCGGCGTTCGGATTCGGAGCCGACTCTTCGCCGCGATTGCCGCCGCGGCGACGCCTGCGGCGCCTTCCTGTCCGCTCTCCATCGGCTTGCGGAGCCGCGGACTGCTGCTGCGGAGGACGCTGCTGTTGTTGCGGTCGTTGCTGCTGTTGACCACCACCGCCGCGTCCGGGACGCTGCGGACGGCCATCGCGTCCGCGCTCGCGCTGCTGTTGCTGCTGCGGCCGCGCGTCGGGACGGGGCGGCTTCGCTCCGCCGCGGCGCTCATCCTTCTTTCCTGTGCGCTGCTCGAACTCCTGCAGTTTCTTCTGCATGTACTTGCGGATAGGCCCGTCCTGCCGCGCCCGCATCTCATCGAAACCGCAGTAGGGACAGCGCTTCCAGCCTTCGGGATAGCTCTTCCGGCAGGCTGTGCAAAGGATGCTTTTCGGCAGGGGCATCGTCGGGCGGGCGCATTGTACACTTCGGCCGTGGAGCCCAGAGACGACACGGCGCGCCGCAAAACGTTGCAGACGCTCATCGAATTGGCGCAGGGATCGAGTCCCGCCGACTGCTGGGACGATCGGCGTGCTGAGGATTTGCTGCGGTCGCAATCGACGCCGGATGAAGTGCGGGAGCTGGGGATGACCGAGGAGATGATTGATCGGGTGTGGGGAGTGGGGAGTGGGGAGTGGGAGAAAAAACCCGCCGAAAGCACGGCCGGAAGCTCCCACACCCCACACCCCACACCCCACTCCCCACGATTCACCGTCCGCGTCTCCGCTCGCTTCGAAGCCGCGCATTTTTTGCGCGAGTACCGCGGGATTTCCGAACCGTTGCATGGGCACTCGTACAAAGTCGAGGCCGACCTCGCCTCGCACGCGGGCGGGGTCGACGCCGATGCCATCGCCGTCGATTTCGTCAGCGCCCGCAGTAAACTCGAAGGCCTCGCCAAGACGCTCGACTACGG
>DATART010000453.1:0-2563 GCA_036264035.1 Thermoanaerobaculia bacterium
ACCTGCTTCAACTGGGAGCAGTTGCGCAAGAACAAGGAACACGAGCTGTCGTTCGAGGAACTTCAGAAGACGTTCTCATCCCTCGGTGACCTGCTCTTCGTGGTCATGAGCGGCGGCGAGCCGTTCCTCCGCCGCGATCTGCCCGACGTCTGCGCGATGCTGTCGTCGCAGAATCACGTGAAGCAGATCACGATCCCCACCGGCGCAATCACGAGCGATCTGATCGCGCGGCAGGTGGAGGCGTCGCTGCAGCGCTGTCCCGATACGCAGATCGTGGTCAACCTGTCGATCGATCACGTCGGCGAGAAGCACGACTGGATCCGCGGCGTTCCGGGCAACTACGAGAAGGCGAAGAAGACGTACGCGAACCTCATTCCGTTGCGCGAGAAGTACGGCAATCTGACCGTCAACGTGCACACGTGCCTGTGCAGCTACAACGCAGACGATCTCGACGAACTGTTCGTGGCTGTCCGCCGCGACTTCCCGGCCATTTCGTTTCACTCGTTTGAGATGCTGCGCGGCGATCAGCCCGACAAAAACATCCAGCCGATCTCTACCGACAAGTATCGCGAGCTGCTGCCGAAGCTCGAAGCGTACTGGAATACGTACTCGCACTACGACAGCTTCCTGAAGTTCGTGAAGATCTACACGCGCCGGCTGGAGCTCGAGATCCTCGAGCAGGAGACGCAGGTCAAACCGTGCCACGCCGGCCGGATCTCGGGCGTCCTCGATGCGCGCGGCGAAGTTCGGATGTGCGAGCTGCGAGAGGCGGTCGGCAACGTGCGCGACACCGGCTACGACTTCGGCAAGCTCTGGTTCTCACCCGAAGCCGACGCGCAGCGGAAATCGATCAAGGCCAAAGAGTGCCACTGCACGCACTCCTGCTTCATGTCGTCGTCGCTGGTCTTCGACGTGCGGACGTGGGGTGCGTACTTCGCGTCGACGGTCGTGAATTTCCTCAGCGCGGCGTAGAAGGATCTGCTGATGTTCGAAGAACCCATAGAGGATTTCGCGGCTGACAAGAGCCGGGAAGATGCATGGGCCGCCGAAGTGCAGCGGCGCATGGCTGCTTACCGCGCCGGAAATGTCGACACGATCGGCTGGACTGAACTTCGCGAACGGCTTCACGCCCGAGCGACGCGTGTTGTCGCCGCCTCCGCGGCCACGAAATCGGTTCGACGTTCGTGACCCCGCGCCGAGCGCGAGGCTAGATTGTTGAGCGCGCCTTCGCGCGCGACCGAACTTGCGGTTGATCAATCAAAAATCTGCCGCATCCACATCTCGTAACGCGGCCAATGTGGTTCATGAATGAGATTTTCTCGCATTCACGCGTCTCGTCACGCGCGCGAAGGCGCGCGGCACAATGCAGCCCCGCGCTTTGCGCGGGGCAGAGCGTCGACGGAAATCGGCGGCCGCGCAGGCGGCCGCCGCAAGATTGCGAGAACTACGCTAGAACGTCCAACGCAGACCCACCCTCGCCGATGTGGCCGCCGTTCGCGCGATCGGTTTCAGATAATTCGGGTTGGCAGATTTCGGGAGCGCGTTATCGCTTTCCTGGAAGCCGTAGCGTTCGTCGAGAAGCACTGGGCGCTGCGTGTTAAGGATGTTGAAGATGTCGAGGAGGATGTTGAGTTTCGAGCTGCCGACGGCGATGGGGTATCCGAGGTGGACGTCGGCGTCGTAATTGCTGGGGGTACGGCCTTCGGAGCCGCGCGGGGTGAGGAAGAACTCATAGCGGCGGTACGCGTCCGAGTAGCCGTAGCGCGTGACCGGCGTGCCGCTGCGCCAATAGGCGGATATGCCGACGTTGAGTTTCCACGGCGTGTTGTAGATGCCTGAGGCTTTGAGCTGGTGGCGGCGGTCATTGGAGAGGTCGCCGCGGTTTGTGATCCGCGAGAGATCCGAGCCGTTCGTAAAGAAATCGTAATAGTCGTAGGCGGCGGAGATATTCGGATCGGCGCCGACGTTCGTAAACGGCGCATATTCGCCGTCGTAATTGCCTTCCAGGCGCGAATAGACGTAGGAGGCCATGCCTTGCCAGTTGTTGCCGAAGGATTTGTTGGCGTCGAGCTGGATGCCTTTGTAGGTGCGTTTCGGTTTCGGCGCGGCGAACTGCTGTGAGTAGTCGAGGGTGAAGACCTTCTTCATGATTCCTTCGCCCGGATTACCGATGCAGTAGGTGCCGTCGTCGATACAGAGGAAATCTTCGATGACGCGGCCGTAATTGCGGTAAATGCCTTTGATGCCGACGGACACGTTCGGCATCACTTCGCGCTCGGCGCCGGCGAGGATTTCGGTCAGGTACTGATTTTTCAAATTGGGATCGGCAGGCTCGGTGAAACCGCCGAGGATGGCGGAGGACGTGTCGGCGTCGTGTTCGGCGTTGGCGTCGGGGATGACGCTGGTCGGACTGTAATTGATGATTCGCGGCTGCCTTTCATAAGAAAACGAGCGGATCACGAGATCCATCGGGATTTCTTCGTAATAGCGCCCGTAGGATGCGAATACCTTCGACCTATTGGAGCCGCTCGGGTCCCAGGTCAATCCAAGCCGCGGTGCGTAG
>DATART010000494.1:0-3704 GCA_036264035.1 Thermoanaerobaculia bacterium
CGGCCGCCTCCGCGGCCGCCGATCCGTGCGCGCGCACAAACCCCGCGCCAAGCGCGGGGCTGGATTGTCAGCCGCGCCTCCGCGCGCGTCGGTATTCGGCTGCGGCTTGCGCTGACGATCGCGCGGTATCGCCGGAGATCCTGCCGGCGCCCATTCGCTTCGCTCATACGGCGCCGACAGGGTAAAGTCAGAAGATCATGCGCAAAACCCGCAGAACTTCCCGCGTCGGCGAATCGGTGCGCGACGCGCTCGTCGACGTCTTCCGGCACGAGATCAAGGACATCGACCTGGCTCTTCTCTCCATCACCGGCGTCGAGGTCAGCCCGGACATGCACTTCGCGCGCGTCTTCATCAGCGGACTCGATGAGAAGCAGACCAAAGACACCGTCCGCGAGCTGCAGCAGCGCAAGGGCTTCATCCGCTCGCAGCTCGGAAAACGCGTCCGTCTTCGCTCGACTCCCGAGCTCGACTTCAAGTTCGACGAGACCGCAATGCGCGCGGGCCGCATCGAGGATGTCCTGGCCGAGATCAAGAAAGAGCCGAAGAGCGAGGATTAGCGCCGGACGAAGACTGTTTTGCGGTAGTAATCCAGCTCCGCGATCGACTCCTCGATGTCGGTCAGCGCACGATGCTCATCTTTCTTCTTCGGCGACTCGTACTTGCCGCCGTACCATTGCGACACAAGCGTCTTGATCGAGCTGACGTCGACGATGCGGTAGTGCAGGAAGGCATCGAGCGACGGCATGTACTTCGCCAGGAAGCGCTTGTCCTGCCCGATCGAATTGCCGCACAGCGGCGCTGTTCGCACGTAGCAATAGCGCTTGATGAAATTCAGTGTCTGCTTCTCCGCCTCGGCGGTCGTCACGCCTTCCTCGCGCACGCGATCGAGCAACCCGCTGCCGCCATGCGTCCGCCGGCACCACGCATCCATCATGTCCAGCTTTGACTTCGGGTGCCGGATGGCCAGCACCGGTCCGCGCGCGATGATCTCGAGGTCGTAATCCGTGATGATCGTGGCGATCTCAAGCAGGACATGCTTCTCCGGATCGAGCCCCGTCATCTCGCAATCCATCCACACCAGATACTTTTTGCTGCGTTTCGGTTTCGACGCCATGCGCGCATTCTAGCCGCCGAACACCGGCGGCGTAGCCGCCGTAAGACCCGTAGCCCACGCGTTCAGGCGTGGGTCGGCGAATCGCGCGAATTTGTGAGCCCGTTTTAACGGGCGAGAGAAAGCTTTCTGTCGCGCGCTAAAGCGCGCTCTTGATTTCGTGGCGCGTCGAACCCCCCACCTGAAGGTGGGGGCTACGACTCTCACGACAGCTACGCCGTCGATCCTGAACATGTTCAAAACAGTCCTTGACACTCGCCGCGCGCGAACCTAACTTGTTTTTGAACACGTTCAAGGAGGCAACATGAAACTCGTTATCCCCGGAGGCTCTGGACATCTCGGCACTCTTCTGGCCCGGGCTTTTTATCCGCAGCATGAGGTGGTCGTGCTCAGCCGGCATCGCGCGTTGCGGCCGTGGCGGACTGTCGCGTGGGACGGCGTCAACCTCGACACCTGGGCGGGGGAGATCGACGGCGCCGACGTCGTCATCAACCTTGCGGGACGGAGCGTCAACTGCCGCTACACCGAGGCGAACAAACGCGACATTCTGGAGTCGCGCGTGCGGTCTACCCAGGTTGTGGGCCGAGCCATCGCCGCCGCGCACAATCCGCCGCATCTTTGGCTTCAGGCCAGTACGGCCACGCTCTACCCGCATCAATCGGATGGCGCGAGTGATGAAACCACGCCGATCCGTGAGGACGACCTTCCGCCCGCGTGGCGGTTCAGCATCGAGGTCGGACGGCAGTGGGAGCGCGCCCTGGATGAGGCGAAAACTCCGCGGACGCGCAAAGTGAAACTTCGTTCGGCGGTGGTGATGACGCCCGACGCCGGCACGCCGTTCAGCATCTTCCTCAACCTCGTCCGCTTCGGCCTCGGCGGAAAAGCCGGCGACGGGCGGCAGTACGTTTCCTGGGTTCATCACGACGACTTCGTCCGCGCCATCCGCTTCCTGATCGATCAGCGATTCCTCGACGGCGTCGTCAACATCGCAGCGCCGAACCCGCTGCCGAACGCCGATTTCATGAGAGCGATTCGCAAAGCGTGGGGCATTCCGTTCGGCGTGCCGGCGGAACGCCATCTCCTCGAGCTCGCCGCCTTCTTCCACCGGACTGAAACCGAATTGCTGCTCAAGAGCCGCCGCGCGATCTCAGGACGGTTGACGCAGAGCGGATTTCAGTTCCGCCATCCCAGCTGGCCGGAAGCAGCGATCGAGTTGTGCGATGAATGGCGCGCCTTGCACGGCCGCGCGTCCGGCGCGCCGCGCGCGCAGCCGACGTGGTGACG
Organism: Thermoanaerobaculia bacterium; assembly: GCA_036264035.1. Classification (GTDB taxonomy): domain Bacteria; phylum Acidobacteriota; class Thermoanaerobaculia; order Gp7-AA8; family Gp7-AA8; genus JADGNZ01. The sequence goes on from DATART010000494.1 coordinate 2,396, forward strand.
TATTCTCTGCGCGTGGCGACGGCAAAGGCGGAAGAGACTCGCGAGCGCATCCTCGATGCGGCGTTGAGCCTCTTCCGCGAGCGCGGATTCGACGAGACCACCATGCGCGATATCGCGGCCGAGGCGGAGGTGGCCACGGGGGCCGCGTACTACTACTTCCGGTCGAAGGAAGAGCTGGTGATGGCGTTCTACGCGCGGACGGCGGAAGATGCGCGCGAGGTCATCCCACCACTAGTCGCGCGCTCGCACGACCTCGGCAAGCGCATTCGCGCCATCATCGACACACAGCTGCAGCAGTTCGAAAAGCATCGCCGGCTGATGGTGGCGCTGGTGCGCATCGGAATCGATCCGAAGCATCCGCTCTCGCCGTTCGGCGAAGAGACCGGCGACATGCGCAACGCCAGCATCGACTTTTTTCGCGCCGCGATCGTCGACTCAAAGCCGCCCGTGCCGAAGGATCTCGCTGCCGATCTGCCGCGCCTGCTTTGGCTGTATCAGATGGGCATCATCCTCTTCTGGATGTTCGACGAATCGAAAAGCCAGCGGCGAACCCGCGCGCTGCTCGACGGCACCATCGATCTCGTCGTCCGGCTGATCCAGATCTCGTCGCTGCCGATGATGGGACGCCTGCGCAAGCGGTTGCTGGCGATCCTGCGCGCCGTCGAAGAGTAGCCATTCACGGAAACTACTTTCCGACCATCATCCCGCCGCAGATGCCGCCGAGGAGGCCGATGATGCAGCCGCCGACCAGGAGGCCTTGTCCGAAGCCACTCCTGCCTGCCGGAAGCGAGAGGAGCGCCAGGATTGCGCCAGGGATTGCGCCGATCATCACCGCCCATACCCTGGTCCCGGTGGCCATGCCGATCAGGCCGGAGAAAACGTTCGCCACCGCGCCAAGAAGGAGCGCGAGGATCAGCCCACCGATGAACAATCCCCACTGAAAGGCCGGCGGCGGAGGGGGAGGAGTAGGCTCGGCCGGAGTCGGTTCGATACTCATCGCTTACCTTTCAGCCCAGGCCCGCAGCGGAGCCAGGCGCGTCGTCTCGAGATCGTCGCGATAGAAAAGATTGTATGTGTCGAACGGGATCAATCGGCCGTCGGGATGGACGATGTGCACGCAGGTCTTCTTGATCGAGCGGAGGTCGAAGGCCTGCGCGTCGATGAACTCGACGATCAGAACGCGGAAGATGTTGCGATAGGTGATGTCGCCGCTGGTCAGCGCCTTCGGCATGCAACACAACAGGTCCTTGAGCCGTGCCGGCTGCGTCTCGGAGCCGATGGCAGTGGAGAAGAGGTTGAGAAAAGCGCC
>DATART010000053.1:0-1625 GCA_036264035.1 Thermoanaerobaculia bacterium
CGCAGGCCGCGAATGCCGTCGCCGCTCCGGCGACGAGTGTGGCGAAAGCGCGAACTGGCGGCCGGCGTTCCGTCCACAACGCGTTGAAAAGCGCGAAAACGATGACGGGAATCGTGTAGACGAACGCTTTGAACGCGAAGAATTGCGCGATCACGGAAAGCGCCGCGACCGCGAACAGGTTGACGCGCTTCTCATCGAACAACGGCCGCGCGTAGCTCCAGGCGAGCAGCAGGCAGGTGAGCAGCACATTGTCGTGACGGATCTCGAATCCGTAGTCCCACAGCGGCGCGATCGTGGCAGCCAGCAGCAGGTAGACGAGTCCCTTTTGCGACCGCAACCGGACACCGGTGCAGCGAACGATCAGGCACAGGTTGATCCAGAACACCACGAAGAACATCAGCCGATCGGCGCGGAACATCGTGGCGGCGTGATTGGTCGCGCGGGCGACCCACTCCATCGGGCCAAGGATGAAGAGATTCGCGGAGGCCGTGAAGTCTGCCGTCCGATGGAGCGCGAGAATCCGCGCGGTGAACACCGTTTCTACTTCGTCGACCTGATAGATGCGGTGGATCGAGAGGTACTCGGAAAAAACGAAGAGCGCGACCAGCGCAACGGCCACCGACGCGATCGCTAGCGCCCTTTTTTTCTCCAGTGATACCGCCATGCGCTCCCGGATCACATCATACGTGACGGGGTTCGAGGTCCTGCCCCCGCAGTACACTTCCGGCTCATGAAGCACATCGAACGGCCGTCGATCGTTGCGGCGGCGGGGAACAAGCCGAAGATCATCGAGGAGTACGTTGGTCGCGTGAACTCGGCCACGGCAGCGGTCAGCGTGGCTCGCATGAAAAGTCCGAGCGGCTGGGTCGAGCCCGGCCAGACGCCGGAGTTCGACGAGTACACCGTCGTTCTGCGGGGTGTCCTTCGGGTCACGACTCCCGAGGGATCCACCGATGTGACCGCCGGCCAGGCGATCATCGCGCCGAAGGGAGAGTGGGTGCAGTACTCGACGCCGTATGCGGACGGGGCCGAATACATCGCCGTCTGCCTTCCTGCGTTCGCCCCTGATATCGTCCACCGCGACGCATGAGCCGGCTACTAATCCTGAACGAACACGAGGTGAGCGAACTGCTCACCATGCGCGAGTGCATCTCCGTGATGGAAGAGGCGCTGACGAATCTGGCGCGGGGCGAAGGACACAACCCTCTACGCTCCATCGTGCGCGCGCCCGGAGCGAGCGGTTTTCTCGGCCTGATGCCGGCTTACGGTACCGCCGGCGCGAAGCCGTACTACTCGCTCAAGGAGATCTGTCTCTTTCCCGGCAACCCTGCGCGCGGCCTCGACACCCACCTCGGCGCGGTGCTCCTGCATAGCGGCGAGACCGGCGAGCTTCTCGCGGCCGCGAACGCATCGGCGATCACAGCGATCCGCACTGCGGCGGTCTCGGCCGTGGCGACGGAGCTGCTCGCCCGCGACAACGCCTCCACCCTTGCGATTCTCGGTGCCGGCGTCCAGGCGAAGTCGCATCTCGAAGCGATCCCGCTCGTTCGGGACATCGGTTCAATCCGTATCTGCAGCCGGTCGAGATCGAAAGCCGAGGCGTTGGCTGCGACTGATCCTCGCGC
>DATART010000092.1:0-11430 GCA_036264035.1 Thermoanaerobaculia bacterium
CCGCTCCAACATCACGCGCATGGTCGAGATGTACGACCTCGGCCGCTCCCTCGGCGTCGACCGCATCGCCATGAACGCGGTCCTCGAAATCCCGCGCGAGCGCATCGATCGCGAGCTGCTGCTGCGTCCCGAGGATGCTGAATTGGCGGAACCGTACGTCGAGGAAGTGCTGCGCAAGGATTCCGACATCGGACTGCTCCAGATCGACTTCGCCGTCTACGGCTGGAACAAAATGATGAAGGCCGTCCGCGACCGCGTCGGCGTCGTGCCGACCAACATGTATCCGGTCGCGCCGTCGTTCAAAGACCGCAACGACGGCTGCTTCTTCGCCTGGTACACCGCCGCGGTGACCGGCAACGGCGACATTCGTCCCTGCTGCCTCCTCCTCAATCCCGACGTTCCGCCCCTCGGCAACATCAACGACAAATCGATGTCGGAACATTGGCGAGGTCCGATGTTCGAAAAGATGCGCGACGAGATGCGCGAGGTACTCCTCCGCGGCGGCAAGGTCACATACGACCCGAAACGCTTTCAGATCCTGAAGGAAGTCTGCGTCAAACCCGGCCTCTGCTGGCTCAAGAACATGTACTTCATGGTCGACGAGGAGTTCTACGCCGAGCTCGATGCGAAGCTGGAAGCCGTCCGCAAACGGGAAGTTCGCTGGATCGGCACGCCGAAGCAGGTCAAACGCCGCGCCGACGTCTTCCTCTACGATCACCCGAAACTCAAAGAGTTCATCGACAAGGACCACTGGCGAAAAACCTACGACTGGCTGCGCGACTCCTCCCGCCCGCTGCGCGTAGCGCTGAAGAAGACGCTGCGAATAAACCTCACCGACGCCGCGTAGTACACTCCACATCCCACCCGTACGCGCCCATAGCTCAGCTGGATAGAGCGTCAGCCTCCGGAGCTGAAGGTCGTAGGTTCGAATCCTACTGGGCGCACCAGGACGAGCCTCGCGCGGCATGGTTCACCTTATGTAGCTACGATCCATTCCTTCGTCGTCACGATTGGAACTCTACTTTCTCGTAAATCGCCGCGAGTCCTACGTGGCAGTCAATCGAAATCAGGTGAAGGATGCTTTGCGAATCGCTGACCTCCGACAGAATCCACTGCTGGCCTTCCCGCACGTAGTGCTCTGCGCGCGCTTTGTCCTGGGCTACGAGAACGTATTCGCGAAGGGAATCGAGACGACGGTAATGCGCAAACTTTTCTCCGCGGTCGTAGGCCTCGGTCGATTCCGAAAGTACTTCTACGATGACCACGGGATTGAGAAGCGTGTCGATGTGCGCGTCTTCAAAACGCGGCTCCTCACGGACTCCGACGATGTCGGGATACGTATACATGCCGGTTGGACTGACCTTGACCCGCATGTCGCTCATGTACGCCTCGCATGCGCTGCTCCGTAACTGTGTGCTGATCTCGCGAAACAAATTTCCAGCGATCAGATTGTGACGACGGCTCGCGCCGGACATCACGAAGATCTGGCCGGCGATGTATTCGCTTCTGACCTCGGACTTGCGATCCAGATCGAGGTATTCGCCTGGTGTCACGAAACTCAGGTCAGGCGACGACATTGGGACATGTTACGCGCTTCGCGCGTTCCAGCCAGGAGGATTCGAATCGACGATGAGAGTGAGATCGCGATCCTTCGCAAGGATCAGTGCATCATGAGGTTCACTGCACAACATAGACGCCGGCCGCGCTGCCGTAGACCGTCACGTAGCGGAAGTTGCGCGTCTCTTCGTCGAGAATCACCCGCTCGCCTGCTGCGAAGACGAATTGCTCGAGGTTGCCTTCGACGGTGAAAAGCTCGGAGCGGTCGTTCGCGAAGCGGACGGTGACGCTGTGCGCGGCATCGCCGGCATTGCGGATCGTGAATCGCGCGCGGCCTGAGATCGGGCCGAAGTCATACGCCGTTGCGTGCGTCTTGCGCGATACGGTGACTGCCGTACCGCCGATGACGGCGATCTCCGGAAGCGCTGTCTCGAAATCAAATGATTCGTGCGGTGCGATGACGTGATCCGCCGGCGCGAACGGTTTCGCGTCGCGCTGCACGAGATAGTTCCATCGCCGCGCCGGAGGGGATCCGAGAAGCCGCGGCCGCGCAATGTCCGCGGACGGCGGATCGTGAAGCAGCAGATCGTCGCGCCAGCGGCGGACGATGTGCCAGTCATTTCCGGTCACGATGAAGTTGCCGAAGGCTTCCGTAAGATCGATCGACGCAATCAGACCGCCGACGCCGTTCGCGCTCCGCACCGCCACGACCATCCGATTCTTCCTGTCGCGCGCCAACGCACTCACGTCGTACGTGTCGAGCGCCTCGTTGTCGTCGCCGACGTGCCGTCCACCCACCGCCACGCCGTTGAAGTAGAGCGTGTACTCCGGATCGCCGAGCATCTTGATCCGCGTGAACGACCGATTGGACGGCAGGTCGAATTCATGCGTCGCAAAGAAAGCGGCCGGATCGCCTTTCACGAGCTGGCTCTGCTGCCAGATCCATTGCGCGGTGCCGGTGTTGTCGAAGAATTTGTGCGAATACAAGAGTTCCAGACGGCTGACCGCGGCCACGATGACGAAGACCGCGGCCGCGATGACGAGCAGGCGGCGGATGAGAACGCGGTCGATGGGCGTGGGGCGTGGGGAGTAGGGAGTAGCAGTAGGAGAAAACGTTTCATCCGAAGGATCGGCAGGTGTTGCTGCTCCCGCTCCCCACACCCCACCCCCCACTCCCCCATTAGAAGTCGCTGCACTCATGAAGGCCGTCATTGTAATTCCCGCGCGATGGGCCTCCTCGCGCTTCCCCGGCAAACCGCTGGCGATGATTGCGGGCGTCTCGCTCATTCAGCGCGTCTACGAACGGGCCTCGCGGTCCCGGCTGGCGAGCGCCGTTTATGTAGCGACAGACGACGACCGGATCGCCGATCACGTCGCCTCGTTCGGCGGCCGTTTCGTGCGGCCGGAGGGGGAGTTTCAAAGCGGCACCGACCGGATTGCTGCGTCGCTCGATCTCCTTTCCGAGAACTATGACCAGGTCATCAACGTCCAGGGCGACGAACCGCTGATCGATATCGATTCGATCGACGCCGTCATCGAAGTCCTGCAGGAGACGGGCGTCGATATGGCCACGCTCGCGTCGCGCATCGAACACGATGACGAACGGCAGTCGCGCGACGTCGTCAAAGTCGTCAGCGCCCTCTCCGGCGACGCACTTTACTTCTCACGTTCGCCGCTCGCCGGCGCGCAGCGCCATGTCGGGATGTATGGCTATCAAGCAGGCGTTCTAAAAACCCTCGCTTCTCTCGCGCCGGCGCCTCTCGAACTGGCTGAATCGCTCGAACAGTTGCGAGCGCTGCAGAACGGCTTTAAAATCCGAGTCGTTCAAACCACAAAGCCCCACCTCGGCGTCGATCGTCCCGAGGATGTTGCGCGCGTCGAACATGAACTGGCTGAAAAAAAGTAACCTCGGAGAGCGTTCGTGAGCTGCGTGCTCACACGCACACGCTTCTTCGCCACAGCCAGCACCACTCTCCCCGCCAGCAAGCAGCCCGGACCGCGCCGCGGCATCGGGCATCACTCTCTCAATCGACCGGAGGCATGACCGATGAGCACTAAATACATCTTCGTGACGGGCGGCGTTGTTTCCGGACTCGGCAAAGGGATCGCGGCGGCATCCATCGGCGCGCTGCTCGAAGCGCGCGGCTTCCGCATCACCATTCAGAAATTCGATCCGTACATTAACGTCGATCCCGGGACGATGTCGCCGTTCCAGCACGGCGAAGTCTTCGTCACCGACGATGGCGCCGAGACCGATCTCGACCTCGGCCATTACGAGCGGTTCACGTCGATGCGCGCCACGCGCAAGAACAACTTCACCACCGGCCGGGTGTATCTGAAAGTCATCGAGAAAGAACGGCGCGGCGATTACCTCGGCAAGACCGTGCAGGTCATCCCGCACATCACCGACGAGATCAAGAAATGCATTCGCGAAGTCAGCGAAGGGGTCGACGTGGTCATCGTCGAAATCGGCGGCACCGTCGGCGACATCGAGTCGCTGCCGTTCCTCGAAGCGATCCGGCAGTTCCGTCTCGAAGTCGGCCGCGGCAATGCCATCAACGTCCACCTCACGCTCGTCCCCTACATCAAAGCGTCGGACGAGATGAAGACGAAGCCGACGCAGCACTCAGTGCAGAAGCTGCGCGAAATCGGCATCCAACCGGATGTCCTCCTCTGCCGCTCCGAGCATGCCATTCCCGACGACATGCGCGACAAGATCGCGCTCTTCTGCAACGTCGAACAGGATGCCGTGATCCCGGCGCTCGACGTCGAGTTCATCTACCAGGTGCCGCTGGCGTTTTCGCGCGAGCGGCTCGATGAGATCCTGCTCGACAAGCTTCACCTGCCGCACGACGAGATCGGCGCACTGACGAAGTGGGAAGAGATCATCCGCAAGCTGCGGCATCCCGAGGATGAGGTCAAGATCGGCTTCGTCGGCAAATACATCGAGTTCGGCGACTCGTACAAGTCGTTGAACGAAGCGCTGACGCATGGCGGGATCGCCAACAACGTCAAGGTTCGCATCGTCTACATCGACTCCGAGGAGTTGGAGACCGAGGGGTATCACGGGGAGCTTGGACGGGTGGATGGAATCCTGGTCGGACCGGGATTCGGCTCGCGCGGCGTGGAGGGCAAGCTGCGCGCGATCCGGTACGCTCGAGAAAAGCGCATCCCGTTCCTCGGTATCTGCCTCGGTATGCAATGCGCGACGATCGAGTTCGCGCGCAACATGGTCGGCATGGTCGGCGCGAATTCGACGGAGTTCGATGATGAGTCGCCGTACAAAGTCATCTACAAGCTGCGCGATCTGATCGGCGTCGACGCCCTCGGCGGCACGATGCGGCTCGGCAAGTATCCCTGTGCGCTGAAGGAAGGCTCGATCGCGCGTCAGGCGTATGGAGTCGAGCAGATCGACGAACGCCACCGCCACCGCTACGAAGTGAATCCCGAGTACGTGCCGCAACTCGAGGAGCGCGGCTTCCGCGTGACAGGCCTCTCGCCGGACGGCAAGTTCGTCGAGATCATCGAGCTGGAAGGCCATCCGTGGTTCCTCGGCTGCCAGTTCCACCCCGAGTACAAGTCGCGCCCGACCGCGCCGCATCCGCTCTTCCGCTCGTTCATCGCCGCCGCGCGCGCGTACAAGTCGTCGATGAAAACGACCGTGTCCGTCGCGGCGCACGAAACGGAATTCGTATGACGATTCTTCGCCGCATCGGCGCCGTGATCGCCGGGATGATCGTCGCGTTTGCGGTCGTCGCGTTCATGCTCCCGCAGCCGATCTGGTTTTCAGTCGCCTCGATCGTGATCTACATCGGCGCGACATGGGTGGGCGCAAGGGCGGGCACACCCGTGAGACTCTCCTACGCGTAGAACTCAGTTCAGCGCTCTTTCGAGCTCAGCGATGCGCTCCGTAAGGTGCGAGACCTGGTCCTTCAGCTCCTCCAACTCCGAACGCAGGGCAACCTGATAGAGCTTTTATCGACTGAACCATCGTTTCACGGACCTCGGCTCGGAACTCGTCCAGGTCCGGCTTGATGAACTCACGGTAGAAGCCCATCAGCGTTTTGAATTGCTCGTTTGCCACGTCGCGATTCTACCTCGGCTCGGTACAATGCGCCGCACATGAGCACGCGTTCGATCGCCATCACTGACACGATCTCTTTCGGCGGCGATCAACCTCCCCTTTTCATCGCCGGGCCATGCGTCATCGAGTCGCGCGAGCACGCGTTGCGGATGGCGCGGACGCTTCTGGCACTGCGCGATGAGTTGAAGATCAATCTTGTTTTCAAGTCGTCGTTCGACAAGGCGAACCGTACGTCCATTGAGTCGTTTCGCGGGCCGGGAATCGAGAAAGGACTCGACGTTTTGCGCGCCGTGAAAGAGGAGACTGGACTGCCGCTTCTGTCTGACATTCACGAATGGCAACAGGCGGAGAGAGCGGCCGAGGTGTTGGACATTCTGCAGATTCCGGCGTTTCTTTGCCGGCAGACGGATCTTGTTGCCGCGGCGGCGCGGACCGGCAAAGCGGTCGGCGTGAAGAAGGGTCAGTTTCTTTCGCCGGAGGAAGCGAAGAACATTCTCGACAAGGGGCGCGAGGTTGGGAACGAGCGCGTGTTCATCACCGAGCGCGGCTCGTCGTTCGGATATCAGAACCTCGTCGTCGACATGCGCGCGTTCCCGATCCTGCGGGGATTCGGCGCGCCGGTCGTGTACGACATCACGCACTCGATGCAGAAGCCGGGCGGCGAAGGGAAGCAGACCGGCGGCACACCGGAGTTCGCGCGGCCGCTGGCGCGCGCGGCGGCGGCGGCGGGTGCCGACGGCTTCTTCATGGAGGTGCACGACAACCCGCCGGCGGCGCTCAGCGACCGGAGTACGCAACTCCGTCCCGAGGTCGCGCGGGAGATCATCAGCGACATCCTGGCGTTGCGCGCGGCGCTGCCACCGCTCTGAGTACGCATGTCGAAGCTTCAGCGCACCGTCTCCGTCGTCGTCGCGCTCTATCTCCTTCTTGTTCTCATCGATCGATTTGTACTCGTCGAACTGCTCGTCACGCGCGTTGGCCTGTCGATTCTGCTGGCGCTGTTTGAAGCATTCGCGATTCTCGGCGTCGGTTTCGCGGTGCGCGGCGCGCTCGCTCGCGCGTGCCGCGCCGAGGATGTTGACCTGCCGCGCGATTTCCTTCTCGGCTATCCGATCTTCGGCGCGCTCTGTTTTCTCGTCGGAACGCTGAACGTCTCTTCGTGGTCGATGGGCATCGTGCTGGTCGTTTGCGGCGTGGGCGGGATTTACGTTCTCGTGCGGCGGTTCGAATCGCGTCCGCCGGTGATGCCGATCATCGCCGAGCCGTTGGTGCTCATCGCGCTCGCGATCGTTTTTCTCTGCGCGCTCGTCGCCGCGCAAGCGCCGCCGTCATCGCTCGACGAGCTCGCGTATCACCTCGCGGTGCCGTGGACGTGGGTGAAGGAGCATCGCGCGATCGACCTGCCGCTGATCTCGCATTCGTACTTTCCGCTCGGGATCGAATCGGCCGACCTTCCGCTGCTGACGATCCTCGGCCAGCTCGCCGGCGGCATTGCCTCGCACTTTCTCCACCTCGGCGCGGCACTGGCAGCGACTGCAATGCTCTTCCGTCTGTCACGCGGCAACGCGCTCGCACTCGCCGCCATCGTGACCACACCCGCGCTTGCGCTCATCGCCGGCTGGTCGCTCGTCGACTGGCCGCTGATCGGCATCTGCGCGATTCTCGTTCTCGCCCTCGATGATGATGATGCGCCAACAATCGCGATGGCGATCGCGGCGGGCCTGCTGACCAAATACACATTCATTCCGTTCGCCATCGTGGGATGTGGGGTGTGGGGTGTGGGGCGTGGGAAGAAGACGAGAGCGGCAGCGGAACCACGCGCCAACTCCCACCCCCCACTCCCCACTTCCTACTCCCTGCTCCTCGGCATCGCCATTGGCTCCATCTTTTTCATCCGGAATCTGGTCCTCACCGCGAATCCGATCGCGCCGTTTTTCTCGGCGGCCGCCCCGCACGTTGCGGGATACCGCACGCCGTTTCTTTCCGACTACGTCTTCGACGGACACTTTCTCGATGAAAGCCTCGGCGCGTCGTTGATTGCCGCCTGCACGCTTTCCGCCGGCATGCTGCCGTGGATTTTGATCGTCGTCGCGGCGCTGCTGTTCCTGCTCGCGCCGTCGTCCCGAATTCTTCTGCCGTTCCTGGCGATCCCCGCAGCGCGGTCGCGTCGGCCGGGACGCCTGATGCGCGTACTACTCGGCTTATCGATCGTCGTGCAACTGTTTCTCATCGGCTACTTCATCGATCGGAGCGGCGCGTTCTCGCTCGTCTCGGCGGGGGCGTCAGACACAGAATTTCTGACGAAGCAACGCTCCTCGTTCAAGACCGTGCAGTCGATCGATGCGCTTGTTCCGACCGGCGGACGCGTCCTCGTCATGGGACTCAACGAAACGTTCTGGTTCGCGCGGCGCGTGCGAGGAGGCGGCAACTTCGACGGTCCGCGCATCTCGCGATACCTGGAAATGCCGACACCCGAGGCGCTGTACGCGCGGCTGAAAAACGACGGCATCACGCATGTCGCCGTAGTCGCGCCTGAGCCGGCCGCGACTGCCGTCGCGCAGAAACTGACAGAGCGCGAAACCGCGCTATCCTCCGCCGCACAACGCATGCTGGCCCAAACGCTCGACCGCTACGCATCCAATGTGGCTCCCGGCGCGGGCGCGACAGTTTTCACGCTCAGATAGGAGAGTTCATGGAAAAAGTGACCGGAATCGGCGGCATCTTCTTCAAAGCGTCCGACTCAAAATCGCTCGGCGCGTGGTATCGCGATCACCTCGGCATTCCCGTCGATCCGTCGTACGGCGGCGCGTCGTTCGAATGGCTCGAAAAGGAGAAGCCGGACGTCGCCGGGATGACTGTCTGGTCGACCTTCCCATCGACGACGAAGTACTTCGATCCGACCGTCGCGCCGTTCATGATCAACTACCGCGTCGACGATCTCGACGCCATGCTCGCGCAGCTTCGCGAGGCCGGCGTAACCGTCGACGAAAAAGTCGACGACAACGACTTCGGCCGCTTCGGATGGGCGACGGATCCCGAGGGAAATCGGTTCGAGCTGTGGCAATCGCCGAAGGAGTAGATCAGTGGTCAGTGAATTTAGTCGATCACGACGAGCCAACGTCCTGCTTGCTTTCCTGACCTACTAATCCACTGATCTACTGGTCCACTACAACAGCGTGCCGCGCAGAATCAACAATGCCACGGTGAAGTAGATGCAGAGTCCCGTCACGTCGACGAGCGTTGCGACGAACGGTGCGGATGCCGTCGCCGGATCGAAGCCGAGCTTGCGCAGGATAAAGGGCAGCATCGAGCCGGCTAACGTACCGAACAGGACCACGCCCACCAGGGAGGCCCAGACTGTCAACGCCACCAGCATGTAGTGGACGCCGTAGTCCCAGAATCCGAGTTTTTCCCACAGCACGATGCGGACGAAGCCGATGAAGCCGAGGAGCGAGCCGAGCGCGAGGCCGGAAAGGATCTCGCGGCGGAAGACGCGGAACCAGTCGCGCAGACGCAATTCGCGCAGCGCCAGCGAGCGGATGATCAGCGACGTCGCCTGCGAGCCGGAGTTGCCGCCGCTGGAGATGATGAGCGGGACGAAAAGCGCCAGCACGACGGCGCGCGCGATCTCCTTCTCGAAAAAGCTCATCGCCGTCGCCGTGAGCATCTCGCCGAGGAAGAGCGCGGACAGCCAACCCGCGCGCTTTTTGATCATGTCGAACACGTTCACCTGCAGATACGGAGCGTCGAGAGCTTCCATGCCGCCGAGTTTCTGGATGTCTTCGGTCGCTTCCTGCTCGGCGACGTCGAGGACGTCGTCGACGGTGATGATGCCGAGCATGTGACCGTCCGCGTCGGTCACCGGAAGCGCCAGGCGATCGTATTTTTCGAACGCCTTCAGAACTTCTTCTTTATCGTCGGTTGCGTTCATCTTCACCAGCGGCGGGTCGTCGATGTCGACGACCTTCGTGGCGGGATCAGCGAGAACGAGCGAGCTGAGACGGATGTCTTCGACGAGGCGGCCGCGCTGGTCGACGATGTAGACGACGTTCACCGTCTCTTTGCCCGGCCCGGTCCGGCGAATGTGCTCGATCGCTTCGCCGGCGCTCATCTCCGGCTGCACCGTGACGTAGCGCGGCGTCATGTAGCGGCCGGCCGTATCCTCCGGATATCCGAGCAGCCACCGCGCGTTCTTCAGATCCTCCGGCGACAGCGCGGTCAACAGCCGCCGCGTAACCTCGGCCGGCATCTCTTCGAGCAGGCGCGTGCGGTCGTCGGGATTCATCTCCGCGAGAACGTTGCGGACCTGCTCGTTGCTGAGCGACTCGATCAGCCCTTCCTGGTGATCGGGCGGCAGATAGGAGAAGACTTCGCCCGCCTCGTCGCGCGGCAGGACGCGAAAGACGAATCCCTCCTCCTCGCGCGGCAGGGCGATGATGAGATCGGCCACGTCGGACGGGTGCATGTCAGTGAGACGGTCGCGCAATTGGTTCCAGTTTTGTTGCCGGATCATTTCGCGCAGCTCATCGCCTACCGACACCGTTTCGACTGTCTCGATCATCCTCACCGCCTCCAGCGCGGAGGGTACGGGATGCGCCGCGGAAAGTCGACGCAACTTTGAAGGCCATGCTGCGATAATCACCTGCCACAACGATGACTTCGATGCGATTGGAGCTGCTGGGCGATTTGTTGATCCGCTCCGCCGACGGCTCGCTCGTCACGATCGGCGCGAAAAAATCGCAGGCGCTCCTTGCGTATCTGGCCGTCAAGCCCGGGCAGCATGTCTCGCGCGAAAAGCTGGCGGGACTGTTGTGGTCGAGCACCGGACCGGATCAGGCGCGGCAGAGTCTTCGTCAGACTCTATCGAGCGTGCGGAAGGATCTCTCCCAGATTGCGCCCGACCACAAGCTGCTGATCGAGGAAAGCGATCTGCTCTCGCTCGACCGCTCGGTCTCCTGCGACGTGGCCGAGATGGAGTCGCTGGTCGCCGCCGGAACGGAGGAAGCGCTGCGAAAGGCGCTTGATTTGTACCGCGGCGATTTTCTCGATGGCTTCAGCATCAACGAAGAGCGCTTCGATCAGTTCGTCACAGGCGAGCGCGATCGGCTGCATCGCGTGGCCCTTCGCGCGCATGCGCAACTGGTCGACTTGCAGTCGAAGCGCGGCGCCCTCGATGAAGCGATCGGCACCGCGCAGCAATCACTGCGGCTGGACGTGTTGCAGGAGCCGATGCACCGCACGCTGATGCGTCTCTACCTCCAGAGCGGCGACGTGGTGGAGGCGCTGCAGCAGTACGAGAGCTGCGCGAAAGTCCTCAAGCGCGAGCTGCGCATCGAGCCGGACGCGGAAACGAAGGCGCTGCAGCGCGAGATCCTCCAGCTTCGCGCCCGCCGCGGCGAACCGGACGCGCCACAGCTCGACGAACGCAAGAAAACCATTCTTGTCGTGGAAGACAATGTCCTGAGCCGCGAGCTGACGAACGCCGTTCTGAAGTCGGCCGGCTACGCCGTGTTGATGGCCAAGGACGGCGCGGAAGCGCTGATGATGGTCGGCCGCGAGTCCGTCGACCTGATGGTGATCGACGTCGACCTTCCCTACATCGACGGCCACTCGCTGCTGCAGGCCATGCACGAAAACGGCGTCGACGTCCCGGCCATCTTCCTCTCCGGCCTCCCCGGCGACGACGTCGAAATCCGCGCCTTCGAAGTCGGCGCGGTCGACTTCATCCGCAAGCCGGTGAAGAACAATGTACTGCTGGCGAGAGTGGCGAAAGTTTGGCGGGAGTTGGG
>DATART010000110.1:0-11842 GCA_036264035.1 Thermoanaerobaculia bacterium
GCCAACTATTTCACTTAATGTTATAAAGTGCTTGACATTAATCGATGACCGATGCATTTTGAAGGCATGCGACGCCTTGGCCTGCTCATCCTCTACATCATCTTCACCATCGCCTGTCACTACGGTCCGACCTCTCCCGCCGCGGCGGCCGCGTCGGGCGGAGACGTGGCCGGCATGAAGCGGCTGCTCGACGCCGGCCTCGATCCGAATACGCACGACTCGGCCGGCTACACGCCGCTGATCGCGGCCGCCCGCGCCGGCAACGTGGAGATGATCCGCCTCCTCACCAGCCGCGGGGCAAATCCAAATCTCAGCGACGCGGCCGTGAACTCGTGGACGCCGCTGCTGCACGCCGTTCACAAAGCGCAGCCGGGCGCGATCGCGGCGTTGCTCGACGCCGGCGCCAATCCGAACGACGCCGATCCGCACGGGACGACGCCGCTGATGCTCGCTGCCGGCTACGGTTACACCGACATCGTGAAGATCCTCCTCGCGCACAAAGCCAACCCGCGCCTCGCTGCCAGCGACGGCATCACCGCTCTCGACCTGGCACGCTCCGGCGTCCCCGACATCGACCGCTTCACCGTGTTGGACTGCCAGCAGGAGACGGTGCGCGCGCTCCTCGCCGCCGATCCGAAGCTGCCCGATCACACGGACAAACTGCCGGGGATCGCGCGAGTGTTGATGCGCACGAAGAGGTGCGGCGCGTAGCGGCACACAGACGGCACGCTGGCGTCTCGCCGGCTGGTCCGGCGGCGTCTCGCCGCCGAACCGGCTGAGTTGCCACGTTCGCTGGTAACAAGGTGGCGAAACGCTAACCGTTCGAGCACGGCAGGCTCGTTAGTGTTCAGCCAGAGCTGCGGTTATCAGAAAATGTTTCGACTTTGCCGGTTCGGCGGCGAGACGCCGCCGGGCCAGCCGGCGGGGACGCCAGCGCTCCGATTGCGAGCCTCTGCGACGCCATAGAGATGGGTGATTTGGTGACGGTCAAACTCGATCCCGCAGACCATCCATCGAGATACCACGCGCAAATCCGCGCAGTTCCTCGAGCGAATGCTCAGGCACGAGATGAATGATGCCGCCCTTCACGATGATCTGAAACGCCTGCCCTCTCTTGAGGTGTGCGGATTCGCGAACCTCGCGCGGAATGCGAACGTGGTAGGTGGCGGACAATTTCGTGCGGCTCATAAGTTCCTCGCTGACGGATAAACGTACCACGCTCGCCCAGATTCACACCCGCAGCGCGATCTTGCCCAGGTGGTCCTCTTTCATTGCGCGATGAGCTGCGGCGGCATCGGCGAGATCGAATACGCGGTCGATGACCGGTCGGATGCGGCCGGCACGAAGGTCGTCGCCGAAACGGGCCACGAATGAAGCGACGATCGCGGCCTTCTCCTCGACTGAGCGCGCGCGCAACGTCGAGCCGATGATCTGCTGGCGTTTCGAGAGCAGCGTGTTCACGTTCAAATCGATCGATCCGGGACCGCCCATCGAGCCGATGATCACGACGCGGCCGCCGACGGCGAGGCATTCGAGATCGCGTGGCAGGTACTTCGCGCCGATGTGATCGAGGATCACGTTTGCGCCGCGGGCGCGTTCGACGTAGTCCTCCTCGTTGTAGTTGATCGCCGCGTCCGCGCCGTGTGCGAGGCAGCGCTCGCACTTCTCGCGAGAGCCGGCGGTGACGATCACGCGCAGTCCGGCGAGTTTCGCCAGCGTCGTCGCCGCGGTGCCGACGCCACTGCCGCCGCCGTGAATGAGCAGCGTCTCGCCCGCCCGCGCACGTGCGAGATCGAAAACGTTCAGATACGCCGTAAGAAAGACTTCCGGCATCGCGCCGGCTTCGATGTCGCTGAGCGCGTCCGGAACATGCATTACGGAGCCGTGATCGACGACGACTTCCTCCGCATAGCCGCCGCCGGCGAGCAGTGCCATGGCACGGTCGCCGAGCTTCCAGCCGCGAACGTCCGCTCCGATTTCAATCACCTCGCCCGCACATTCGAGCCCGAGGATTGGCGAGGCGCCGGGAGGCGGCGGATAGCGGCCTTCGCGCTGCAGCACGTCGGCGCGATTCACGGCAGTCGCGCGAACGCGGATGCGCAGCTGGTCGGATGACATCGGCGGCGATTCCACTTCACCGATGTACAGCGTCGATTCATCGAAGAGGATGGCGCGCATGTCGGTCGGGAGTGTATCGTCTCGCCTCCCATGGCCGACGTCATCGCCTGCCGCAATCTGCGCAAGTACTTCGCCGACGTGAAGGCGGTTGACGGCCTCGATCTGTCCGTCGCCAGCGGCGAATGTTTCGGTCTGCTCGGACCAAACGGCGCGGGCAAGACAACGACGATCGAAATCCTTGAAGGACTCACCAAGCCCGACTCCGGCGACGTCGAAATCCTCGGGCTCGACTGGCGTTCGCATGACCGTGAGTTGCGCGAGCGCATCGGCATCTCGCTGCAGGAAACGCAGTTGACCGAGAAACTGACCGTCTTCGAGACCGTGCGCCTCTTTCGTTCGTTTTATCGCGACGGATATGACCCCGAGGAGTTGCTGCGCGATCTGTCGCTCGATGAGAAGCGGGATGCGCGTGTCGGCAAACTGTCGGGCGGCCAGCGGCAGCGCCTCGGCGTCGCATGCGCGCTGGTCGGAAATCCGGACGTGCTGTTTCTTGACGAGCCGACGACCGGGCTCGATCCGCAGAGCCGCCTGCAGCTGTGGGACATCGTGCAGCGCTTCCGCGTGAAGGGCGGGACGGTGTTGTTGACCACGCACTACATGGAGGAGGCGCAACGACTCTGCGACCGCGTCGCCATCGTCGACCACGGCCACCTCATCGCCCTCGGCTCGCCCGCGGATTTGATCGCGAAGCTCGAGGCGCGCAACGTCATCGAGTTCACCAGCGAGCCGCCGCTGTCGCACGACATCGTGACCGCGATCGATGCTTGCGCCGGGGCCAGCGCGCACAAAGGCGGCTGGCTGCTGCGCGTCCATTCGCTCGCCGAGGCTGTACCGCAGTTGATCGCGGCGGTGGAGAAGCAGGGCGCGAAGCTCGTGTCGCTCTCGACGCATGAAGCGTCGCTCGAGGATCTGTTCGTGTCGCTGACGGGGAGGGCGCTTCGCGATGTCTGAGAAAACGCGCATCCGGCCGCCGATCGTCGAACTGGCAGTGACGCGGACAAAAGAATTCGTGCGCGAAAGCGAAGCGCTCTTCTGGGTCTTCGGCTTTCCGCTGATCCTCGCGCTCGCTCTCGGATTCGCGTTCCGCGAGAAGCCGCCCGATCGGGTACCGGTCGCTATCGTGGCCGGACCAAATGCGCAGCAACGTCTCGCTGCGTTGCAGAAATCGCCTGTACTCCTGCCGACCATCTTGAGCGAGCAGGACGCGCGCGATGCGCTGCGCCGAGGCAAAGTCTCGCTTCTGGTCGAAGGCGCGGACGCGGTTCTCTTTCGCTTCGATGCCACGCGTCCCGATGCGCAGAGCGCGCGCCGCGAAGCGGATGACGCACTGCAGACCGCTGCCGGCCGCCGCGACGTCGTGGCCACGCGCGAGGAGCTCGTCCATGAGCAGGGCGCGCGCTACATTGACTTCCTGATCCCCGGCCTCCTCGGCATGAACCTCATGGGCACCGGCATGTGGAGCATGGGCTTCACCATCGCCAACGCGCGCATGAAGAAGCTGCTCAAGCGCCTACTGGCGACGCCGATGCGCAAAACTGATTTCCTGCTCGCACAGTTTCTGTCGCGGCTGATCTGGCTGTTGATCGAAGTCACGGTGCTGGTGGTCTTCGGCTGGCTCATCTTCGGCGTGCGCGTGAACGGCTCGATCCTTCTGCTCGCGCTCCTCTGCATCATCGGAGGATTCAGTTTTTCAGGAATCGGATTGCTGACGGCATCGCGCGCCCGGACCGTCGAAGCGGTCAGCGGCTTGATGAACCTGATCATGATGCCGATGTGGGTCTGCTCCGGCGTCTTCTTTTCCTACGAACGGTTTCCCGATTCGGTGAAGCCGATCATCCGGTTGCTTCCGCTAACGTTGCTCAACGACGCGCTGCGTGCGGTGATCAACGACGCCGCCGGCCTGACACAGATCGCCGGAACACTGGCGCTGCTGGCGGTCTGGGGCCTCGTCACCTTCATGATCGGATTGAAAGTTTTCCGCTGGCAATGAAAGGGGGGTGGGGAGTTGGGTGTGGGGTGTGGGAGAACGAACGAGAGCTAAACGGCGATTCATCTCCCACTCCCCGTCACTACCACTCCCCACTCCCCACACCCTCAGAACTTGAAATACACCCCGAGGTTCGCCTGGCCCTGGAACAGATCGCGGTTGTACGTGTAATTGCACAGCCGGCAGGTCGTATCGTTCGGCAGCGACGTGTAGAAGCCACGGATCTCGCCGCGAATCCCGGCATGACTCTGGATCGGCACCTTCACACCAACGCCGGCCGAAGCGGAGAAGCGCGTGGCCGTCGTGACATCCGAGCGGCGCGGATCGAGCGTGGCCACCCCTGCGGTGCCGATGAAGTACGGCGTCGCCGCGTATGACTGGTCGAAGGGCACGAGGAGACCGGCCTGGTAGTAGGTGATGTCGAAGTTGCCGAGGCGATGGCTGGGATCGAAGAGCCCGCCGCCGTTGCCGTTGGTGAAGTCGGTGCTCTGATGATCGATCATCAGCTCCACCTTCATGCCGTCAGGCCGGATCGGGATGCTGAAGTTCACGCCGAAGTTCGCGGAACTGGCAACGGTCGCGTCCTGATTGAAAAGAGAGGTCTGGCCCGAGTAAACCGTTCCTCCCCACGTGTAACCGACGAACGGAGTGATCTCGAATGTGTTGTCTGCGAAGTAGCGGTAGCGGTCGCGAGGCCCGCGGTCGCGCCACGGCTGAGCGAAGAGCGACGCGGGAACGATCAGAAGCAGTAAGACAAGAACAGATTTACGCATGGTGTCCTCCATTGACATGGCCGCGCGGAATGCAGAATCGACGCCGCAAAAATCAATCGGAGTCAGCCGTCACAGAGCGTTTGCACGTCCGTGCGGTAGGACAGCGTGTTCGATCGGGTGGACAACTGCGTAGAATCTCCGCCGCATGAAAATCGCGACATGGAATGTCAACGGGATCCGCGCCCGTGAAACGCAATTTCAGGAGTGGGTGACCAGCGCGCAGCCGGACGTGATCTGCCTGCAGGAGATCAAGGCCTCCATCCCCCAGATCCCCGAATCGATCTGCAACCTCGGCGGCTACTGGTGCTACTGGCACGGCGCCGCCGCGTACTCCGGCGTCGCGCTGCACATGCGCCGCGAGACGTTCCCAGAGGAGCCGAAGTTCACGCATCCGGAGTTCGATCACGAGACGCGCATCGTGCAAGCACGCGCCGGCGACGCGGTCTACGCCTCCGTTTACGTCCCGAACGGCGGCAAGGACTACGCGGCCAAGATTGCGTTCATGAAGTCGCTGATCGCCTACGCGCGCACGCATCGCGAGCAGGGACTGAATCTCGTCATCTGCGGCGACTACAACGTCGCGCGAACGGACTTGGACGTCCATCCGAAAGAGCGCAAGCCGAACATCATCGGCCAGCGCCCCGAGGAACGCGACCTCCTCGAAGCGATGATCGCCGAAGGCCTGGCAGACGTCGGCCGCAATCTCTACCCCGAGGCCGACGACTACTTCACCTGGTGGGCTCCCTGGCGCAACCTCCGCCAACGCAACATCGGCTGGAGATTGGATTACGTGCTGGCCAGCGAGTCGCTCGCGAAGCGGGCCGTGTCGTGCCCGTCGTTCCGGGAGATTGGAACGAGCGATCACGCGCCGGTAGTGGCGACGTTCGAGTAAAGATCCAAGCAAAAGAAGGTTTCACGCGGGGCCGCGGAGCTCGCCGAGGTTTTCTCCGCGTCCCCGCGTGAAAAAAATCGGGGAGGCTAAACGCCGAGGACCTTCAGAAGTCGGGCTGTCGAGAATGCGCCCGTAGGAAAGTCGTCGAAATCGCGATCGTTTGACCAGACCGGAATGCCGAGCTTCAGCGCAAGTGCCGCGAGCGGGACATCGTCCGGATCCCGTTTGCCAACAAGCGATTGCGCTTCTAAGACGTGAGTTGCATACGCCGACTTGGCGAAAATCTCAAGCGGTAGCGCAGCTAAGATCTCACGCAGGCTTTCTTCGGAGAATCCGCTTCGGCCTACGAATTCAGGAAGGTATTCAAGTACCTCGGCAATGTTCTCCTCAGTAGTAACGACGAGGAGTGCCGGCTCTTGGAAGACGCGACGGGCGGCCCTCCCTTCGACGGCAGACAGCAAAACGTTACTGTCGGCGGCGACGCTTCTTAAACTCGGCGAAGTCACGCTCGATCTCTTCCTCGGAAATGCCCTTGGCATCGAGCTGCTTCGCGATGTCTTCTGTTAACGCGAGATACAACTTCCGCCGAACCTCCAACGGGAGCTTCGATGGATCGCGAAGCGGATAAACGACTGCCGCTGGTTTCCCGTGTTTCGTAACGAGTACCGATTCGTCGCTCTCGATCAGGCTTGCGATGTTGCTGCGGAATTCGCGGATGGTTGTGGTCTTCACGATCCAAAATTGTACACGAGTGTGTACACATTAAGCACGAACAAAAGGCGGACCGAGGTCCGCCTTCATGGAAGTTTTCGTAGGAACTACTCCAACACCACGATCACCACCCGCCGATTTTCCGCGCGGCCTTTGCGCGTCTTGTTCGACGCCACCGGCAGCGTGTCGCCGTAGGAGATCGTCGACATGCGGTTCAGCGGGAGTTGGGCGCCGCGGGAGAGGTAGCGGCGGACTTCGTCGGCGCGGCGTTCGCCGAGCTCGTCGTTCAGCTTGCGGCCGCCGGTGTCGTCCGTGTGGCCCTGGATCTCGATGTAGTACTGCTCGTTGAGCGCCTTCACCTTGCCGGCGAAGTCATCGAGGGCCGCCTGCGCGTCTTTGTTCAACTCGTACGAACCGACCTTGAACTTGATGCGGTCTTCCTTGAACGTCTGCTGGAAAACAACCTTGCCCTTCGCCAGCACGCCGGCTTCCTGGGCGCGCTTGAGGGCGTCCTTCGCTTCCGTGCTGAGCTGCGCGACGGCGGCGTCAGTCTGCTGCAGGTGCGTGTCGGTGGCCTTCTGCTTGTTCTGCAGATCTTCGACCTGCCCTTCGACCGACTCGACCTTCTTCGCGGTCTGGGCCTGCGCATCGGCGATCTTCTGATCGACTGACTTCGATGTTGCGCATGCGCCGAGGGTGGCGGCCAACGCGGTGGCCGTGAGGATGCGGATTCCAATACTCTTCTTCATGAACTTCCCTTCCTTTCAGTCTGTTTGTTCCGGGAGGCAACCAGGGGTGGCTCAGTACCGAGGTAGCCCGCGCGAACTCGGACGGCGCGGGCGCGGCCGGTGAGTTTCAGCGAGATCGTTCGGTACTTTACTGCACCTTTTCCGGTGGGGGCGAACCCGATCAGGTACTGCGCGCGGAGATCGTCTTCGATGTGCGAGACGGCATCCGCGATCTGTTGCGGCGTGTTTCCGAGGTAGAGCTTTCCGCCCGTAAGTGTGGCTACTTCGTTGAGCAGCCCGATATCCGACAGGTCTTCGCGCGGACGCTTCTTGCTGTCGATCGGCTTCTCCGGTTCGCGCAGTCCAAGCGAGTAGATCGGAACCGAGATGCCCTGAAGCTGCTGCGCGAGCGCGCCGCGGGTGAGCGACGACGCGTTATCGATGCCGTCGCTGAGAAGAATGATGGCGCGGGTCGGATTGCGTCCGAGCTTGCTTCGCTCCGGCATCGTCGCCAGCGCGTCGAAGAACGCCGTTTTGCCGTACGGCTTGACGTTCGCGAGAGCGCGCGTGATGTTGTTCGGATTCTCCGTGAACGGCGCGACTTCGACCGCCTGCGACTCCGCGAAAACATACAGCGCGAAATCGTCGCCGGGACGGCGATGCCCAATCAGTGCTCCGATCGCAGCGAATGCCGAGTCCATCTTTCCCGCCAGCGCCATCGAGCCGGAGCCGTCGAGCAGGATCGTGAACGAGACCGGCGCGTTCTGCGACTTCTCGAACATGTCGCTGCGCACCGGCGCGCCGTCCACCGTCAAGTTGACCTCCGCATCGCGCAGGTCGGTGATCGGACGTCCGTGATCGCCGAGGACTGTGAACGGGATCATCACGTAGCCGACGGAAACGGATTCCGACATCGGCGCGACCACGCTTTGCGCAAGCGCGGGCAAGGCGAGCAACAACGCGGCGCAGGCGAATACCCGGCTCATGCGGACAGTGAACAAATAACTTGTTGCGCCTACTTCCACCGCCTACTTCCACGTCAAGGGGATGAACGTCTCATCGTCCTGTTGCGTCCGCTCCCATTTCAGGAAGTCGTAGTACCCGCAACGCTTGAAGTCGGGGTACTCATGGCAGACGCCGGGCCGCGCGTTGTAGATCGTGCAGCGTCGCGCTTTGATGTCCAAAAACATGCAGACGCTGCCGTAGATTTTGTCTTTCTGATGCCGGAGAACCTGCTCCCCTTCCACCGTTTTCGTGAATCGCTTGCGAGCCACTTCGACGTCGACGTCGAAATGCTTCGCCAGACGATTCAGATCGCGCTTATTGACGATGATCCGGTCGTAACTGCAGCAGTACGCCGGGCACTTTGTGCAGTCGTAGGAGCCCATGGCGTGAGTGTACGGGAAGTGGTTGCGTTGATCCACTGTCCTATCATGCCGTCATGGACCATGCCGTATCCCTCGTTCAGGCGTATCTGCAACTCAACGGGTACTTCACCTCGGCCGAGTATCCGATCATCGCCGCGGCGGGACGGAATGGGTTCCGCACGCTGACGGACATCGATGTGCTGGCGTTTCGATTTCCGTCCGGGCTCCCATCGCCGGCAAGTTCGCCGAAACGGGCGCCGCGCGCCTTGGATATGAACGACATCGATCCCGGACTCGGCGTTCCCGTGGACGCGATCGACATGGTGATCGGCGAGGTGAAGGAAGGACGTGTCGGGATCAACAGCGGCGCGCGGAATCCCGAAATCCTCAAGACGGTCATCGGCCGCCTCGGCGATTCGACGATCGATAGTGACGCGGTTGTCGCGGATCTCCTCGAGCACGGCTCGGCCACGCTGCCGTCAGGCTTCGCCATTCGCCTGATCGCGTTCGGCTCGTTTCCGCCAGGCGCGCCCGTGCCGCCGTGCCGCATCATCAGCCTCGGGCACGTGCTCGATTTTCTGCAGCGCTACGTACGCAAACACTGGAGCATGCTGCGCCATCTGCAGTTCAAAGATCCCGCGTTCGGCTTTCTGATGACGCTCGAAAAGGCGCGGCGCGGCGGGGCGGGACGGCGCGGCGAAGCCGGAGTCGAGATCGTGTCGTCGAAGCCGCGGCCGGCGCACGATCGTCCGCCGCGGAGGTGACGCATCTCGTATCTCACTGATGATCCGATCGATGCAGCGGCCCTTGTAAAGCGCGTCATGCGTCTGTCCGATGGCGCGTATGTGCTGTTCGAAGGCGTCGTGCGCAATCACCACGAAGGCAAAGCGGTCGAGTCGATTTTCTACGACGCGTACCGGCCGATGGCGGAGAAGGAGCTTGCCAAAATCGTCGATGACGTGCGGAGCGCGTATGCCGAGGTTGCCGTCGAAGTCGTACACCGCCTCGGGCAGCTCGTGGTCGGCGATTCGTCAATCGCGATCGTAGCGGCATCGCCACATCGTGCCCAAGCGTTTGAAGAGTGCCGGATGATGATCGATCGCATCAAAGAAACCGTCCCGATCTGGAAGAAGGAACGCGGACCGGGCGGCGAAGAATGGGTCGGCTGGCAGGGCAAGTGCTGACATGACCACTTCCCACAACGTCTCCGACCGCCAGCTGCCGCGCGGCGCCGGAGAGGCTGCCGAGGTGCCGCCGATTCCGGCCGCGAGCGTGATCGTGTTGCGCGATGCGCCGCTGGAAGTGCTGATGATCCGGCGGCATTCGAAGTCGTCGTTCGTTCCTGATGCGTGGGTGTTTCCCGGCGGCGTCGTCGAACCGGGCGATCATGACCTCGGCGACGGAACAGAGCTCGCGACGATGCGCGTCGCCGCCGCGCGCGAACTGTTCGAAGAGAGCGGCATCTGGCTCGGTGCTGCGCTCGCGGATGCCGACGCCAAACGCCGCAAGTTGCTGGCGAGCGAGATCACGTTCGCATCGCTCATCGACGAATCGCCGATTGATCTCGAGAAGCTCGTCTGGACGTCGCGCTGGATTACGCCAATCGGCGTACCGAAGCGTTTCGATACCTACTTTTTCCTCGCTGCCGTCGACCGCAACGCAATCGCCTCGGCCGAAAACGTCGAAGCAGTCGAAGTCGTCTGGATTTCTCCGGCGGACGCGATCGAGAAACTGCAGATCGTCTTTCCAACGCAGAAGAACCTCGAAGCGCTGGCTGGATTCACCTCAGCCGAGGAGTTGCTCGCGTCGCGCCGAGGAGTCGACGTGCCGACGACGCGGCCAGTGCTCGTCATCGAAGACGGAAAGAAGAAGATCATACTGCCGGACACCTGATTGCAGATTCGGTATTCTTATGCGTCAACAAAGGACTTGCGATGATCACGTTCGAACAGTTGAAAGCGGAATTGCGGCGGCTGAAAGACGACGGCAAAATCTCCGGCTCCCCCACTCCGGAAGAGCGGGCGGATTGGGCGTACGGAACGACGAAGATCGACAACGAGGAGATCACTCGTGAAATGACGATCGCCGCAGTCCGCGACCGCGACGGAAAGTAAGCCGGATCTCGCGCCGCTTCGCGACATCGTCGAACACGCTCTATTGCGACAGCTCGCCGCGGTCATCAATTCGTTGGGACAACCGCCCCGCCTTTCATGATCATCCGCGACATCACCGCACCGAATCCGGGCGCGTTCACATTGAGCGGAACGCGGACGTATCTCCTCGGCGAGTCGGCGATCATCGATCCAGGTCCGGCCGTCGATTCGCACATTGATGCGATTCGAAATGCGATGCCCAGGCTGACGACGATTCTCATCACGCACCGGCATGGCGATCACGCGCCCGCCGCGGTGCCGCTGAAGAGAATGACCAGCGCACGAATCATCGCCCCCCGTGGCGTGCTCGACGACGCGCTCGTCGATCAACGCATCGCCGGCGGCGAAACGATCGCGATCGAGGACGAAACGCTCGAAGTGATCGCAACACCCGGGCACACCGCCGAACACGTCTGCTTCCTCACCTCGGCCGGCGATCTCTTCACCGGCGACACGGTCCTCGGCGAAGGGACTACGGCGATCTTCCCGCCCGACGGTTCGATGCGCGACTACATCGCATCGCTGCGGCTCCTGCTGACGCACAATCCGAAACGGATCTTTCCCGCCCACGGACCGACGCGCGATGATGCCGCCACGTTGATCGCGCAATATCTTGCTCATCGGCTTGAGCGCGAAACGCAGGTGTTTGAGGCCGTGGCGAGCGGCGCGACTTCCGCGGCGGCGATGCGGCAGCGCATCTATCCCGAGCTCGATCCGCGGCTTCACGGCGCGGCGGAGATTCAGATCGCCGCACATCTGATCAAGCTGATCGAGGATGGACGCGTGATCGAGACAGGGAGTGGGGCGTGGGGTGTGGGGAGTAGGACGTAGCGGCGAGTAAATCACCATCGAGTCACTCCCACACCCCACCCCCGACTCCCCACTCCCATACAATCCACCGCAATGACGCACAAAGACTTCATCGAAATTCACGACTACTCCGCGGACGAGGTCCGCCAGATCTTCGAGATCGCGCGCGACATGAAGGCGAATCCGGAGAAGTACCGCGATGCGCTCAAAGGGAAGACGCTGGCGATGATCTTCGAGAAATCG
>DATART010000194.1:0-3094 GCA_036264035.1 Thermoanaerobaculia bacterium
GTACGAGACGCCATCCGGCGTCGCAATTCGTTGCTGACGCAACGCTAAGTCGTAACCTCCATCGCGCGATCGACATCAACGTCGATGTACCAGAGCAGCCCTTTGCATTTGCGGCCGGTGATGGCGGATATCGCGGCGCAGTAGTTCGCGACCTGCACGCGATCGCGCTCGATGCGCTCCTCCGATGGTTGTCCGCTTTTGTAATCGATGACGAGATTCTCGTCGCCTTCGCGGACGAGGCGATCGATGCGGCGTTCGCCG
The DNA here is from genome assembly GCA_036264035.1 of Thermoanaerobaculia bacterium. Taxonomy (GTDB): domain Bacteria; phylum Acidobacteriota; class Thermoanaerobaculia; order Gp7-AA8; family Gp7-AA8; genus JADGNZ01. Next base: position 262 of record DATART010000194.1, read on the forward strand.
TCCGCAGTCAGCAGCGGAACTTCGCGGCCGAGGATCTCGGCGTTCGTGATGCGGCGGAATGTCTCGGATTTCGCGACGGCACTCAGCCGCTTGCGGACCAGCGTTACCGTCGCGGCGTCGGCGCCTTGTTCGGCAGCGAGTGATTTGAGCAGCGGCTCGACCGGCGCGCGGCCATCCCAGATTTCGAGGACGCGATGCAGCAGGATTCCCGCTGCGCGCTTCTGCGCCGAGGCGCGTTGGGTGAGGATGTCGGCGCGCGGAAGGACTTCGGGAAGAGGGGCGGGCGCGGGGAGGGCCGGCTCGACGATCGGGATCGATGCAAGCTCGGCTTCCAGCGTCGCATCCGCCAATCGCCGCCGCGTCCGCACGCCGGCGCCTTCGCCGGTGACGCGTTCGAAGGCGATCGGAACGGTGTCGCTACCGATCGTCAACATCCTGACGGTTCGCGACGGTCCGTCCGGCCACGCGACCGATGACGGATTGAAAATTTCGTCGACGTATTTGTAGAAGCCGCGCTTTTGCGGAGCGCCGGCAACGAACACCACCTCGTCCTTCGCGCGCGTTACCGCTACGTAGAAAAGGCGGCGCGTTTCCGCCTCCTCGCGTTGCGCGCCGATGTCTTTCAGCGACTTCGTGCCCGATCGCGTGTCGCTCGCCGACAGCGTCTCGACCTGGCCGGTGAGCACGAGGCTCCGCGGTTCGTCGACGAGAAAAATATTCGGCGCCGGCGATGGAAACTCGAGATCGGGAAGGATGACGGTGTCGAACTCCAGCCCTTTCGCGGTGTGCACGGTGAGGATGCGAATGGCGTCATCGGCGTCGTCGGCGAGCGACGGTTCCATCTCGTCCGGCTGCGCGCGCCTGCGCGAGATCTCGCTCACGAATTGCCGGACGGAGCCTCCGACGCGCTGGTCGTATCCAAACGCGATCGCGCGCACGTGTTCGAGGTGACGCAGCGAGCGCTTTCCGTCCGCCGAGGCCGCGTAGACATTCTCGATACCGCAGGTGCGGATCACGAGATCGATCAATTGCGCGACGGTGAGATGGCGCGACGCGGACCGCAGCGATTCGAGCACGGACGTGAACCGCTGATACGCCGTATTGCCGAGCGCAATCTCGAAATCGGTCAGCGCAAAGTACGGCGTACGCGCCGCGGAAACCTCGGCGCCGCGATCGAACGGAAATGCAATGGCGCGGAGCACCGCCAGCAGATCGACCGGCGCGGGACGATCGAGAAACAGCCGCGTGGCCGGCAGCACGTAGCGAATGCCGCGGTGGTCGAAGACATCGAGATAATCGTCAAGCTTCGTCGTTCGCCGCAGCAGCAGCGCGTACTTGCGAAGATCGCCGCCGCGTTTCTGAATCCACGCAGCGATGGCCTCAGCCTCGGCGACGAAGCGATCCTCGCGATCGCCGCCGGCCGGCGCGTCGAGAAACGTGACCGAGGCGTCGCGTTGCGCGTCCGGACGTGCGGCCGTGAGGCGATGGTATAGAGGGCGGAAAACGTTCGGGTCGGGCGCCGTCTCCGGGAAGATATACGCGAAGATCGCATTGATCGCGGCGAGCAGTTGCGGCGTGCTGCGAAACTGCATCTCGAGCTTGCGATGCTCAGCGCTCGCGGCCAGCATTTCTCGCGTAAAGGCGCCGTACGTTTCGAGATCGGCGCGGCGGAAGCCGTAGATCGATTGCTTCGGATCGCCGACGATCACGGTGCGCCCCTCGATGACCGCGCCGTCGCTGTTCCTCGCGAGCAGGTCGATGATGTTCGCCTGCACGCGATCGGTGTCCTGAAACTCATCGACGAAGATGTAGTCGAACTGCTCGCGCGCGCGCCGCAGCACCGCCGGGTCGGCGAGCACGCTTTGCGTCCGCAGCAGGAGATCGTCGAAGTCGACCACGCCGCGCTTCCGCTTCTCCTCTTCGAGAAAGGCCGCGAACCGCCGCGTCAGCGCGAGCAGCGAAACGGCAGCGCGATGCGACGAAAGCTGGTCGTAGACCGAATGGCTCTTCTTGTCCGAGGCGCGCAGAACGCGCAGTGGCTGTTTGTATTGTTCGTTGACTTTGCCGCGCGGCAGGTCGGTCGTGCGAATCTCATTCGCGATCGGCCGCAGGAAATCGAGCCATGTCTCGATCGTGCTGCCGCGCGGCGGCGATCGATGCTCGCGCAGGTAGTCGCAGATGCCGGGAACGGAGTCGCATCCGCGCAGTTTCTCGATGGCGATCAGCAACTCATGCTCGATGAGATCGAGTGCGCCGAGGTCGTAGGTTTCGTCGAGCAGGAGATCGCGGCGGTCCAGCATCGGCAGGATGATGTTGCGGACCAGAAAGAGATAGCCGACATGCTCCAGCAGCACTTCCCAATCGCGCTTCGCCTCGGCGGTCGGATGCAGGCGCGTTTCATCGTCGACCCACGCGTCGTACAGCTCGCCGTAAAGCAGCGCGCGCTCAAAACCTTCGATGATGGTGAACTGCGGATCGAGTCCGGCTTCGATCGGAAACTGGCGCAAAAGGTTCTGGCAAAACGAGTGGATGGTCTGCGATCGCAGCGACTCGACGCGCCCGAGCTGCGCGATGCACGCGCGGTGATACGCCTCGCGTTCTCCGGACGGCACTTCGAAAAGCGGCGTCGCGGAACCGATCGGCCAGGAGACGCTTTCGCCGGAATCGAAGCGCAATGCGAGCTCGGTGAGCGCCTGATGAATACGATCGGCGATCTCGCCGGCCGCCTTTTCCGTGAACGTGACGAGGACGATGCGCTCCGGCGACAGCGCCTCATCTCCGAGCAGCAGCCGCAGCACCTCGGCCACGATCGCCGTGGTCTTGCCGGTGCCGG
>DATART010000227.1:0-13873 GCA_036264035.1 Thermoanaerobaculia bacterium
GGATGCCGGCGGTTCTGGAGAAATGAAGAAGATCGCGTTCGCCGCCGGCGCCGCCGTCCTGGCCGCCTTGGCGTGGATCGCCGCGGGTACCACGCCGAATGTGACGATGCCGCCTCCGCCGGTCCGCTCGGCATCGCGAGCCGCGGCGCTGCCCTTGCCGGCTCCATCACTTGATCCATCGCCATCGCCGATCGTTCCAACTCCAATCGTTCCGACGCCGCCCGGCGAGGCGCCTCGCCCGTTGATGATGCCGGTGTCCGGCATCGATCCGAGCACGATCCACGACATGTTCGACGAAATGCGCGGCGGCGCGACGCGGCGCCACGAGGCACTCGACATCCTCGCGCCGCGCGGTACACCGGTCGTGGCGACGGACGACGGCACCGTGACAAAACTCTTCACCAGCGTCCCCGGCGGACTCACCGTCTACGAGTTCGATCCCGATCAACGCTACTGCTACTACTACGCGCACCTCGACGCCTACGCGCCGGGCCTGCACGAAGGCCAGCTCCTCCGTCGCGGTGACCTCGTCGGCTACGTCGGCACCACCGGCAACGCTCCGAAAGACACGCCCCATCTCCACTTCGCCGTAATCCACCTCGATCCCGACAAGAAATGGTGGACCGGCACGCCCATCAACCCCTATCCTCTCCTCTACCGCCCTCGGTGACTCCGCGCCTCCGCGTGAAGCTTTCCGGCTAATGCACGCCATGCATCCGCAACAACAAAACCCAAAGAGCATGCCCGCCGCCGAGGAACACGAACGCGAGAACAACCACGACCACCAAAATCCAAACCCACCGTTTACTCATACGCAAGTGCCTCCTTGATGGCTAATCGAGCCGCGCGTCGCGCGGGGTGGTAGCTGCTGACCGCCGCGAGAATCACAGCGAGCAGCAGCCATCCGGCGATCGCCGCCGGTGACATGAAAAAATCGAGTGGGCTTCGGACGAACATATTTCCCGTTGCGGCGTCGAGCGCGAACGTGATCGGGATGGCAACGATGACGGCGACGCACCAGCTCAGGCTTGCCATCACGATTCCTTCGATGACTACTCCGCGTGCGATCGTGCGCGGTGTTGCGCCGATGGCGCTGAGGATTCCGATCTCGCGCGTCCGCTCGAGGACGTTGAGCGACAGCGTCGTCGTCAGTCCCAGTCCGCCGACGAGCACGACCAGCAGCGCCGCGAAGATCAGCGCCGACTTGATGATGACGAGATGATCGGCGAATGATTTGCGCGAATCGCTCAGGGCCTGGATGCCGCCGACGCTGATGCCGGCGCGGTCGAGAGCCCGTTCAATCGCCTTCGACGCCGCGACCTGCGCCGGGATGTCGTGACCGCGGGTGACGACGCGCACGCTGCGCGTCAGGGCGCCCGACTGGCCGCTTGCTGCGAGGATCGATCGCCGCGGCGCGTAAACCGTGCGGCCGGGCACGAGCTCTTTGGCAACGCCGGCGATTCGCCAGCGCACCGTTCGGTCATTGATGCGCAGAACCAGCTCACGCCGCGCCCCGATGGACTGATTGACGACGCAAACGCCGTCGTCGTCCGGCTTCAGCCATCGTCCTTCCAGCAGCGGAAGGTCGAGCAGCTTCGAATTTGTATCGGGGCCGACGAGCGAGACGCGGTCGTCGCCCATCATCGCGCTCGTCTCCGCCCAGTACTCGGCGTGCGCGACGTCCGGCACGGCCGCCAACGCGCGCGCCACATCCGCAATCGGATAGGCACGCGAGAAACCGGCCTGGACGTCGAATCGGCGCGCTCGCGCGTCGGCGTCCAGCGTTCGCGTCCAGGCCGCGGAGACGTTGAGCGCGGCGATGAAGGCCGCGCCGCCGGCGGCGAGCGTGCCGACGGTCAGGAGCAGCCGGCCGCGGCGATGAAACGCCCTCCGCAATGAGAACATCAGCGGCCGTGGCAGCCACTGCATCCGCGCCAACCAGCGATCGAACGGACGTGTCCCGAACGCGCACAGCCCGACGCCGTTGGTGAACGCGTCGTGGATGCTGATCCGCGAGACGCGCCACACCGGTGCGAACGCCACCAGCAGCGGCACGGCAATGCCCGCCGCAACCTGGCACGCGATGATCCACAGCGGCGGCATCTCGTTCGTGATCGTGGCGTTGAGCATGCTCGCGCAGAAGCGGGCGTAGGCGCGGCCGGCGGAGATGCCGAGCGGAATGCCGATCGCAAGCGCCATGATGGCGAGGATTGAAACCTGGCCGAGGTACAGCGAGGCGATCTGGCGCGTCGAGGCACCGATCGTTTTCATGACGGCGGCTTGCCGCACTTGCTCGACGAGAAGCGCGTGGATCATGTTCGCGACGAGCACGGCGCTGAGTGCGAACGTCAGCGCGCCGAACGCGCCGAGGAGAAAGAGGAACGTATCCATCTGCGCGGCGTGGGGGTGGCGGCCGGGCGTGGGGATATCGATGCGCGTGACTTTGCCGACCGCGCTCCCGACTCGGTTGGCGACTTCGCGAATGTGCCGCTCGTCGAGGCGGTCGCCGTTGACGACGATGCGCAACTGCTGTGATTCGACGCTGGTATTGCCGCGGAGCACAGAGCTCCAGGTCACGAAGCCGCTTGCGGCGTGCTCCATCCAACCCGGCGCTAGTCCGGCGGCGTGGACCGTTCCGGCGATGCGGATCGGCCGCTCGCCGCGATCCACCGTTCGAACCATGACGCGGTCGCCGACATTCGCCCGCGTGACCGACAGCGAAGCGCGCTCGATCAACACTTCGTCGTCGCCCGGCGGCCAGCGGCCGGAGTCAGCGACGAATCGGTCCATGCGCAGGCCGCGAAAATCGCGAACGACGAAAAGGATCAGCGGCGTCCATTGATCCTTCCCCACCCGCACTCGTCCGTAGATCACGGCCCTTCCCTCGGCATCCGCAACTCCCGGCACACGCCGCGCCGCGTCAACTACCGAATCGGTGACCGGTGTGTCGAGGATCAGGATCGCCGATGCGGGCTGCGTATCGCTGTAGGTCGCTTTCAACTCGCGCGTCAGAATCGAGTACGAGGTCAGGATCATGCTCACGCCAAACGCGCCCGCCGCCATTGCCGCGACTGCAAGCGAAGTCCGCAGCGGCGTTCCACCGATGTCGCGGATCACTTTCCGCCAGCGCGGTGCGATCACGCCACGCACCCGTCGACGATCGTGATCGTGCGCGAAACCGAGGTCGCCGCCGCCGGATCGTGCGTGACGACGAGCAGCGTCTTGCCATCCATCGCAAGATCGGCGAAGAGGCGGAAAATCTCCGCGCTCGTTTCCGAATCGAGATTGCCGGTCGGCTCGTCGGCGAGGATCACCGGCGGATCGTTCGCGAGAGCTCGGGCGATGGCAACACGCTGCTGCTGCCCGCCCGAAAGCGCGGACGGAAGTTTGTCGGCCTGATCGGCGACACCGACGCGTTCGAGCAGTTGCATCGATCGCGCGCTTCGTTGATTGCGTGGCCTCATGCCGGCGAAATCCATCGGCAGCATGACGTTCTCGGCGACCGTGAGCGTCGGCAGCAGCTGGAAAAACTGGAAAACGAATCCGATGCTGCGGCCGCGCCATGCAGCCAGCTCGTTGTGCGAAAGGCTCTGGATGTTTGTGGCCCCCACGCGGAGCGAACCCGACGACGGACGATCGATGCCGCCGATCATGTTCAGCAGCGTCGACTTGCCGCTGCCAGATTTGCCGACGATCGCTACGAACTCTCCCTGCGCGATTTCGAGGTCGACGTTTTTCAGGGCGTTGAAGGAGCCTGCCGGAGTTTCGTAGGTTTTGGAGATGCGCTGCATGGTGATCATGCGGCACACACTCGCAGCGTGGAGCTGAATGGCGATTGAATGGCTTGTTCAGGTTGCGTTCAGAATGGAAGGTCTATTTCACGCGGAGACGCGGAGGCGCGGAGAAAAACGGAGTGCGGGTTTTGATTGCTGAAGATGAGCCGCATTTGTCGCGGCAGCTTGCGTCCGCGCTGAGCGACGCTGGGTACGCCGTCGACTGCGCGCTCGACGGCGAACGCGCGGATTTTCTCGGCGCCACCGAGTCTTACGACGCGGTCATCCTCGACCTCGGGCTGCCGAAGATGGACGGGCTGACCATTCTCCGGCGCTGGCGCGATGCCGGACTGGCGATGCCGGTGCTCATCCTCACGGCGCGCGACTCGTGGCACGAGAAGGTCCGCGGCATCGACGGCGGCGCGGATGATTACGTCGCCAAGCCGTTTCAGATGGAAGAGGTGCTGGCCCGCTTGCGTGCGCTGATCCGGCGCGCCAGCGGGCAGGTCAGCCCCGAGCTTCGCAGCGGCGCCGTCGTTCTCGATCCACGCAACGCCCGTGTAACGCTCGACGGTGTGCTGGTCAAATTAACCAGCCACGAGTTTCGCGTGCTCTCGTACTTGATGCACCACCGCGGCCGCATCGTGCCGCAAAGCGAATTGACGGAGCACATCTACGCGCAGGATTTCGATCGCGACTCGAACACGGTGGAGGTCTTCATTGCCCGCCTGCGCCGTAAGCTCGGCGCCTCCTTCATCGAAACCGTCCGCGGCCTCGGCTACCGCATCGAGGCGGATCGATGAAGTCCTTCCGGACGCGGCTGCTCATCGGCTCGATCATTCTGGCCGGCGGCCTGCTGGCTGTTTTTCATGCGCTCTCGCTCGCGCTGTTCCGCCGGTTTCCGCATTCGTTCATGATGCGGATCGACCACGCGAATATCGTCTTCGTTGCGGTAATACTCATCATCATTGGCGTGGCTCAGGTGCGGCGCGGTCTTTCACCGTTCGACGAATTGCGCGCCAGGCTGGCAGACGTTCGCGACGGCCGCGAGCGGCGACTCGAAGGAAGCTATCCATCCGAGGTCCAGCCGCTCGTGAGCGACCTCAACGCGCTGCTCGATCATCGCGACGACGCCGTCCGGCGCGCGCTAGGAAAAGCGGGCGATCTCGCGCACGGTCTCAAAACGCCGCTGGCGGTGCTCTCCAACGAAACGGCGCGAGTGGCCGACGCCGACGTCGCCGCCGAGATGCGCATGCAGCTCGACCGCATGCGCCGGCAGCTCGACTACCACCTCGCGCACGCCCGCGCCGCGGCGTCGGGCGCACCACTCGGCGCGCGCAGTTCCGTCGCCGAATCCGCCAGCGCGCTCGCCCGCACGCTGCTCCGCCTCCACGCCGAGCGCGGCCTGTCGGTCGACGTGAATGTCCCGCCCGAGCACAGCGTTCGCGTGCCGCGCGAAGACCTCGATGAAATGCTCGGCAACCTGCTCGACAACGCTTGTAAATGGGCGACGTCGCTGGTGAGCATCACATCGTCGATCGATGACGCGAACATCCTCATCGTCATCGACGATGACGGCGCCGGACTCGATCCCGCGATGCGCGATGCCGTCCTCCAGCGCGGCGTCCGCGCCGACGAAGCCGCGCCCGGCTCAGGCTTCGGCTTGGCGATCGTCCGCGATCTCACGGAGCTGTATGGAGGTTCGATCGCGCTGGAAGAAGCGGATGCGGGCGGCGCGCGCACGCTGCTGCGGTTGCCCCGCGGTTAGTGCGACAGTTCCGCGAACGCCTCGACGAGGTTGTGCGGCAGTTCGATCGGAAGAAACCAAGCGGCCGGATAGAGGTAGTCCTCATCCTCTTCATCGATCACGCGAAGCATGTTGTGCTTCGCCGCCACGGCGTCATCAAGGATTTCGTAAATCTTCCGCAGCTCGAGTGAGTGTTCACTCTCCTCGTTGTGGATACAGACGACGTACCGCTTCGTTTTTTCGCTCATTTTCAATGCACCTGCCGAGAAGCTTATCCGCAGATTACGCAGATGACCGCAGATGAAGGCGCTCCTAATCTGAGTACATCTGCGTAATCTGCGGATAACGGGCTCGGCCTTTGCTTCCCTCGGCGCTCCATGAAACGAGCCGCCTTCGCCATCCTTCTGACGTCTCTTGCAACGACGCTCTTCGCGGCCGATCCGCCGCCGAAGCCATGGACGTCCAGCGTCGGAGCCGGTCTGGCAATCACGAGCGGGAACACCGACACCAAGAATTACAACCTCGCCTTCGCCACGAAGTACGACCCGAAGACGAAGTTCGTTTTCAAGGCCGACGCGCTTTACCTGCGCGGCGATTCCAACGGCGTGACACAGGTCGACAAGACATCCGCTGATGCACGGGGCGAGTACTCGCTATCGGATCGCACCTTTGCATTCGCCGAAGTGTCGTACCTGCGCGATCCGTTCAAGGGTCTCAACTACCTCGTCGCGCCACTGGCAGGAGGTGGCTACCGCATCATCAAGAGCGACAAGCGCAACCTGACCGTCGACGCCGCTCTCGGCGCGGAGATGGAGAGCAACGCGGGCGCCGGCCGATCGAGCGGCGGGGCGGCCAAGGCCGGCGAAAACTTCGACTGGGCGCTGTCGCCGACGAGCAAGTTCACGCAGAAACTGACCGCGATCTGGAAGACGAACGATTTCGGCGATGCCCTCTATCACTTCGATGCTGGGCTGACGACGACCGTCGCCACGCGACTGGAGCTGAAGCTCGCGTACGTGTACGACTACAAAACCAAGCCGCCGTCGATCAACATCAAGAAGGGCGACAGCGCGATTTTCGCCGCGCTGCTCGTCAAGTTCTGACAACCTGACAGATTCCTGACTTCGCCAAAGCCGCCGTTGCACAAGCTGGGTCCATAATCGCCGGCACAGGAGGAAGTCCATGAAACGAGCAGCTACCGCGATCGCTTTGTTTTCGTTACTCGCCCTACCCGTTCTGGCCTCGGGGCCGGGAGGCGGGATGGGTTCGTCGCCGATGCCGAGCATGCAGTCGAAATCTCCGCACGATCAGGCCGTCGATTACTTCAACAACGCCGAGCGCCGCATCGACGGCTTGTCGAAGACGCACGACGAGATGAAGGCGGCGATGGCCACCGATCCGCAGAAGGCGGCCAAGCTGCAGGCGAAGTTGAACAAAGGCCTCGAGAATGCCGCGGCCGATCTCGAACGCGCCGTGAAAAACGATCCGCAGCTCTTCCAGGCGTACAGCGAGCTCGGATTCACGTATCGCAAGATGGGCAAGTTCAAGGAGTCGCTGGAGGCGTATGACAAGGCGCTCTCGCTTTCGCCCGATTACACGCCCGCGCTCGAATATCGCGCCGAGGCGTATCTGGGGTTGAATCGGATCGACGATGCCCGCAAGGCATACACCGAGCTCTTCGCGGTCGACCGGCCTCGCGCGGACGCGCTACTGATCGCGATGAAAAGCTTCGTCGCGGCGCGCAAGGCCGATGCGGCCGGACTCGATGCCGGACAGCTTGACGCGTTCGCCAAATGGGTGGACGAGCGCGAAATCATCCACGGTCAGACTGCGGCGCTGACCGCGCAAACCTCCACGTTCCGCTCGTGGTGAAACGGCGCCTCCTGATCGCCGCGGCGACGTTCATCGTCGCCGCGGCGTGCAGCGCGCCCGTTGTCGTTCCGGAGATTGCGCGATTTGACTGGCAGTTGCCCCGCGGCTTTCCGCTTCCGCTGACGGAACCCGACAACCTGCAGACGCCAGCAAAGTTCGCGCTGGGACGGCGGCTTTTCTACGATCGCCGGCTATCCGCGAACGGCACGCAATCATGCGGCGATTGTCATCAGCAGAGCCGCGCCTTCAGCGACGGAAAGTCCGTGGCGGTCGGATCAACCGGCCAGCATCACATGCGCAACGCGATGACGCTGACCAATGCCGGCTACAACGCCAGCTACACGTGGGACTCGACGCGCGTGCGGTCGCTCGAACAGCAGGCAACCGTGCCGATGTTCAACACGCATCCGATCGAGTTGGGCGTGGCGGGACATGAAAAGGAGATCGTGTCGCGGTTCCGCGCCGACGACGCGCTGTTCCGCGCGGCGTTTCCCGGCGAGCGGCGTCCGATCTCGATCCGCAACATCACGCGTGCGCTGGCGGCATTCGAGCGCGCGTTGATCTCGGGACACTCTCCGTACGATCGCCTCGTCTACGGCGCCGAGGAGAACGCGCTAACGCCATCGGCGTGGCGCGGCATGCGTCTGTTTTTCAGCAAGCGCGCCGGATGTTCGGAGTGCCATCAGGGATTCAATTTCTCCGGCGAGTCGCGCTACGCCGGACATTCGAAAACGAAGCCGGTGCTGGTCCGCAACGGCGTCACCGACGGCGCGTTCCGCGTGCCGACGTTGCGCAACATCGAGCTGACCGCGCCATACATGCACGACGGCAGCATCGCCACGATTGACGACGTCATCGAACGGTACGTCGTTGCGCGGAAGCTCTCGCTCGATGCTAACGATCGCGCGGATCTGGCGGAGTTTCTGCGTTCGCTGACCGATCGTGAATTCGTGAGCGACGCGCGCTTCGCGGCGCCGTGAGGTTGTGTACCCACGGTCGCGCGCGAAGGCGCGCGGAACAATGCAGCCCCGCGCTCGGCGCGGGGTTGGGATGCGTCGCGTGATCCGTGGCCGCGTAGGCGGCCACCACAATGTCGCGCGCGAATGTCACGGCCGCGCGGGCTTGTTGCGGCCGCCTCGTGCCCCGCGCAAAGCGCGGGGCTATATTGCCCGGCGCGCCTTCGCGCGCGAAAACGCTCAGCTGACGCTTCCGTATACTTCGCGACATGCGCCTTACGCTCGCTCTTCTCCTCCTCGCCAACACCCTCTCCGCGCAAACGGAGCATGGCGTCTTCATGCAGGACATCGACACCAGGGCCGACGCCTGCGCGAATTTTTTCGACTACGCGAATGGCGCATGGCGCGCGGCGAATCCGATTCCGGCGTCGATGCAGCGCTGGAGCCGCCGATGGGCCGCGGGCGAACAGAGCAAGGAGCAGTTGCGCACATTGCTTGACGGCGAATCGAAACGCACCGATTGGCCGAAAGGATCTATCGATCAGCAGATCAGCGATTTCTACGGCGCCTGCATGGATCAGGCGCGCATCGATGCACTCGGCACCAAGCCGATCCGTCCGCTGCTGAACGAGATCAACGCCATCCGCACCAATTCCGATCTGCAGAAGGTCTTCGCCGAACTGCACGCGTTGCAGATTTACCCGTCGTTCGGAGTGGTATCGACGTACGACAACCACAATCCCGGGTTCGTGATCGCGCGCGTTTTCGCGTCCGGCCTCGGGCTTCCCGATCGCGACTACTACCTCAAGCCGGAAAAGCGCTTCGCCGATGCGCGCGAAAAATATCGGGCGCACGTGACGAAGATGTTCGAGTTGACCGGCGCCAGCCACGCTGCCGCGCAGAAGGCCTCGGACGTGATCTTCGCGATGGAGACGCGTCTCGCCACCGCACAGATGGACAACGTCGCGTTGCGCGATCCGGCCGCCACGGATCACAAGTACGCCGTCGCGACCCTGCAGGCATTCACGCCGCATTTCGACTGGACGGCTTTTCTTCAACATTTCGGCGTTGCGCCGGCGGATCTGAATGTCGATCAGCCCGAGTACATGGGAGCGGTCGAGAAGGAACTCCGCTCCACGCCGCTCAGAACGTGGAAGGCGTACCTGGCCTGGAACGTCATCAGCAAGGCGGCCGGCAATCTCTCCGCTCCGATCGCCGACGAGCAGTTCGCGTTCTACGGCAAATACCTCGGCGGAGCGAAGGAGATGAAGCCCCGCTGGAAGCTTTGCGTCGAAGCCGATGACGCGCTTCTCGGCGAAGCGCTCGGGCAGCGTTACGTCGAGCGCTATTTCCCGCCGGAGGCCAAGGCGCGGATGCAGGAGCTGGTGAAGAATCTCCTTTCGGCGATGGGCGACACCATTCGCGCGCTCGACTGGATGACGCCCGCGACAAAGGCGCACGCGCTTGAGAAACTCGCGACGTTCAATCCGAAGGTCGGCTATCCCGACAAGTGGACCGACTACCGCAGCGTCGCCATCACTCCGTCATCCCATTGGGAGAACGTCGTGGCCGGGCTCAAGTTCGGAACCGCCGACGATCTCGCGCGCGTAGGCAAGCCGGCCGACCGCGGACGCTGGGGCATGACGCCGCCGACGTCGAACGCGTACTACAACCCTCCGCTGAACGAGATCGTCTTTCCCGCCGGAATCCTGATGCCGCCGGCGTTCGACGTGCACGCGGCCGACGCGATCAACTACGGCGCGATCGGCGTCGTGATCGGCCACGAGATCAGCCACGGTTTCGACGATCAGGGGGCGAAGTACGACGCGCAGGGACGCCTGCAGAACTGGTGGACAACCGAGGATATGAAGCGATTCCAGCAGCGGACGTCGTGCGTGTCGGATCAATTCGACAGCTACTTCGTCGAACCCGGCATCCATCACGACGGCCGCCTTGTCCTCGGCGAATCGATCGGCGACCTGGCCGGCGCGAAGATTGCCTGGCTCGCCTTTCAGAAGGCACAACAGACGCGGCCCGCCGCGGTGATCGACGGCCTGACGCCCGCGCAGCAATTCTTCATCGCCTGGGGCCAGTTCCGCGGCGACGAAATCCGCCCTGAGACGCAGCGCCTGATGGTGCAGGGCGATCCGCATCCGATCGGCAAGTACCGCGTGATCGGGCCACTATCGAATCTCCCCGAATTCGCCGCGGCTTTCGGCTGCAAAGCCGATTCGCCGATGGTGCGCGCGAACCGCTGCGTGGTGTGGTAGGTGCTCTAAGTCAGGCTCGCGCAGAACTCGAGCAGCATCTGCTCGCCTTCCGGCCAGGGACCGTGACCCGAGGCGCCGTTGATGTGACCCGCGTCGCCGATGAGCACGAGGCGGCTGCCCCAGGCGTCGGCGAACTGGCGCGCGCGTTCGACGCTGACGTAGATATCGTTCGTGCTGGCGACGACGATGCTTGGAAACGGCAAACGGGATAGCGGCATGTACGAGAACGTGCGTCCTTCGATCGGATAGTCGGGATGCTCGACGTCGCTCGGCGCGACGAGAAACGCGCCGCGCACTCCCTGTCCGCCGCAATCCTCGGCCCATTGCGCGACGAGAGCGCACCCGAGGCTGTGGGCGGCGAGGACGGGAGGCATAACGCAGTCGGTGACCGCCATCTCCAGATTTGCGACCCATTCCGAGCGGTCGGGATTCTCAAAATCGCGCTGCTGCACGCGCTCGAAGGAGGGATGGCGCGCTTCCCAATACGTCTGCCAATGCTGCGGGCCGGAGTTCCAGAGTCCGGGAATCGTGAGAACGGGAACGTTCATTGCGGATCGCAGACTACACGAGGTTTTCGTCGCCGGAGGCGACACGTACGGTAGCCGGCGGTCCGAGCGTCAGCGAGCGACCGCCGGTTTCAGGCGTCGCGGTGATTTCCGACCGCGGCAGCGGTCGCGGAGAGAATTCACGCCGCTTGGTATTTGATCCGCGACCCCGCCGGGGTCGATTTAAACATCGCGTCACGTTACCGGTGGTCGCTCGCTTCGCTCGGACCACCGGCTACCTTACGAGACGCCATCCGGCGTCGTAAAGCGAAGCTAGGCAACGCTGATCTTCGCCCGCAGCGCGTCCTTCGGTTCCGGCGGCGTCTTGCTGAAATCGATCTCGTAATTCTGCGGCGGCAACTCCCACGTGTAGCCGCGCAGCAGGACCACGGCGAAGACTTCCATGATGTAGGTCGCGAAATCGAGGCCGGGACAGCGGTGTCCCGTCGCCTGTCCGGCGCCTTGCGGCGCGAAGGCGTGCTCGTGGCGTTTGTCCTCGGCGCGTTCGGGCGAGAAACGGTCGGGATCGAACGCCGTCGGATTCGTGTACGCGCTTTGCACGATATGGCTCGGCGTCACCGGCCACATCACCATCCAACCGGCCGGGACGGAGTAGCCGTCGAAATGCAGCGCTGCTTTCGTTTTACCGAACACCGCGGGCACGATCGGGCAGAGTCGCTTGACCTCGTTCACGACCTGCAGTAGATACGGCATCGTCATCAGCGTCTCCAGTGACAACGGTCCGTTTGGCGCCTTCGCCGTGATTTCTGCCGCGAGCTTCGCGCGGACGTCGGGATGCGCCGTCAGTTGCTGCACGATCCCACCAAGTTCCGCGTAAACGATGTAGCCGGCGATGACGATGTGATGCAGTTCAAGCGCGGCATCGTCGTCGGAGAGGGCCACATTCGACGACGTCGCCGCCGTGAGCATGCGCGAGAGTCCGTCGTTCGTCGGCGTTTGGCGGCGCTCGCGAACGAGCCGGCGAAGAACGTCCAGGATCCGATCGCGCGCTTGCAGCGCCTTGCGGTAGCGCGTGCCGGGAATGTTGATCGGCAGCGTGGCGAATCCGTCGGTGAGGATGCCGTAATCTGTGCGCAGCGCGTCCATCTCGTTGCCCGGCGGCATGCCCATCACCGTCGTGCAGATCACTTCGATCGCCAGCCGTTTCAGTTCATCGAGCCAGCGAATCTCCCCTGACGCGGGCCACTTATGAAAATACGTCTCTATCGTCTGCTGGACGATCGGCAGATAGGCGGACAGCGCGGCGCGATTGAACGCGGCGTTGACCAGCTTCTTGCGGGCTGTATGCACCTCGCCGTCCAGCTACGGCAGACTGCGCCCGCCGAACAGCTCCTGCACGTGCGGCGGCATCGCGCCCTCGCGCATGATCACGTTCGGATCGATGAACGCTCCCGCTGCCTCGGGGCCGGCCATGACCGCCGCCTTTCGCCCGAGGACGTGCGAGCGAAAGATGCGGTCGTTGGCGGCGAGCCGTTCCTCGATGAAGCGGAACGGATTCTTCGCGAACGACAGCGTCTCGCCGAGGAGCGGAAGTCCGTTCCGGCCGGGCGGAGGGGGCGTTTCGATCGTCGTCATGTATCAGACGATACGCCGGTCCGCGACCAGCGGATGTATAGCTTCGTGTGGCACAGACACTCTTGTCTGTGCGGCTGGGAGGCTCGCGCATAACTTTCAAACCATCGCGATGTCACCAGCACAGACAAGAGTGTCTGTGCCACACCGGCCTACGCGCGCTTGATCAGGCGCACGAGGAACAGCAGGATCACCGCGCCGATGAAGGCGACGATCAGGCTGCCGGCTAGTCCGCCGCCGGCGGAGATGCCGAGGGCGCCGAAAAGCCATCCGCCGAGAACCGCGCCGATAATGCCGACGACGATGTCGCCGAGAATGCCGAAGCCGCGGCCCTTCATCAAAAGACCCGCCAGCCAGCCCGCGATCGCGCCGATAATCAGAAACCAGATCAAGCTGTTCATAGAGTTCTCTCCTTCTGAAGCAACCTCAGCATATTCGCTGCCAGATTAAGCTGAGATCAGTCGCTTGCTCGTTTTGCACTGACCGATGTCGCAGCCATGCCCGGTTTTGCGCGCTTTGCGGCGCCGAAAAGGATTCCCGTCTCCACTTCCGCCGGCTGGCCGTCACGAACGTACGGCTTGAAGCGCCAGGTCATGAGCGCGTCGGTGATCGCCTTCGCCTGCGCGGGAAAAGCGCTGATCACGTGAACGTGCCGGACCTTGCCCGCCTTGTCGATGATGAGCCGCACCGGAATGGCGTTGAATTTCTGCTCCGTCGGCGCGGGATCGACCTTGTAAGTGACGTTGGCCCCTTCCGCATAGCCGGCGATGCACGCCGGCGCAGCGGCGTCGCCCAATTTCATCGTGTCGAGATCCTTGACGAGCGTATTGAGTAACTCCGGATCCGGGCTGGTGAAGACGAAGCGGATCGTGTGGCATCGCACCTCCGTCGCCAACACATACCAGTGCAGGCCGGCGACGGGCGACATGTAGTCAAAGCGCGTGAACGCGTGATTCGCCACCGTCACCTGCGACGGCGCATGCTCGATCCTGTAGTCCGCCTGCAGCATCTCCTTCGTATGCTCGATCGTATCCTTTGCCGTCTGGGCCGGCAGCAGAGTGAAAAACATGTCCTGCGCCGTGATCAGCAGCGTTGCCCGGCCTGAATGTTTGTCTGC
>DATART010000239.1:0-2265 GCA_036264035.1 Thermoanaerobaculia bacterium
CAGCTTCTCGCCGAGGGTCTGGAAGAGGTGATGGGCGTCGCGGGCATGATGCGTTCCGAATTCCGGATCATCATGTTTGCCCGCCTCGGGTGCGGCGATGAAGCCTTTGGAATCGGAAACGTCGTTCGCGCGCCGCATGCAGACGAAGCGGCCGGCGGCGAGATCGATCTTGCCGTCGCGCGTGGCGATGGTCTTTAACAGCACGGAGATGTTGTGCGTGTTGCACGACACGATCTGCACGAAACGCTCGTCCGGCGACTGCACCTCTTCGTTGATACCGCGCGCATACGGCTTGCCGAATCCGAACTCCGAGCCTTGCGCCAGAAAACCTTTCGGACCGGTGCAGCGGTTGTAGTACTTCGCCTTGTTGTCGAGTCCCGCTGGCGTGCAATCGACGACGACCGTGGCGCGCTCCAGCGCCTCCTCGGTCGTAAACGAAACGCGATGTCCGAGCCGCGTGAACTCGTCGCGCGCATCCTCGTCGACCACAAGCCGCGCGCCGTGGTTGATGAGATGCTCGACCATGGCCTTGTCGTCCGCCTTCGGCGTGCGCTTGTGGAACGTGACCTCGTCGATGCCCCACTTTTCCTTGAAATCAGTAAACAGCCCGATCAGCGGCTCCCCAATCGTGCCGGTCCCGACGACGTGAACGATGTTCTTTTTCGACATTACGCAAGTCCCCGAAAAAAGCGCGCGGATTGTAGCAGGGTGGGCGGGTCGCAGAATGCGTCGAGTGGACGCGTGGCCGTCGCCGGAGGCGACACGTATGGTCGCGGGTGGTCGCGCGCGAAGCGCGAGACCACCGGACCACGAGCGCGCCAGATTTTCCGACCGCGGCAGCGGTCGCGGAGGAAATTCACGCCGCTTGGTATTTGATACGCGACACCCTCCGGGGTCGCGAAAACATCTGCGGCGATTTTCCGGTGGTCGCTCGCTTCGCTCGGACCACCGGCTACCCTACGAGTCGCCTCCGGCGACGGCATCCCACCGATTTGGACACATCTGGTCTGTGCCACACGCACAGACAAGAGTGTCTGTGCCGCACGCGGGGCCACGCGTGAAGCGGATCGCGAATCGCATTCGCCGTTTCCTCTCGCGCATCTCGTTTCGCCTGATGGCGTTCAATCTGCTGCTGGTCTTCCTGCCCGTCGCCGGAATCCTCTACCTCGGCTCCTACGAACAAAAACTCCTCGGCTTACAGCGACGCGCGTTGCAGGAGGAAGCGCGCCTGCTCGCCGCCGCGGTGGCCTCGGCGCAGGTGCCCGGCCGTAGCGCGCAGGAGATTCTGCTGCAACGTCACCGGCTGCGCGGCAATGCGACGGAATCGATCCGCCTGCGAGTGATCTCGCCGCTCGGCTACATCGTCGCCGATTCGCATTCGCTCAGCGGACCGCCGCCGCCACAGCGCACCAACCGCGCCAAGCGAAACTTTCTTTATCGCGCCGGCGCGTATCTGCTTCGCCCGCTGCATCTCTCGCGGACGACGGAGCAGCCGCTGGCGGAGGGCGATTATTACGAGCGATCGCAACGGCTCCTCGGCGCCGAAATTCGGAGCGCGCTGCAAGGCGATTCGGGCGCGGTCGAGCGCATCTCGCCCGATCGCCGCTCGGTCACCGTCTATGTCGCCGAGCCAATTCGCGTCGGCGATAACGTCATCGGCGCCGCGCTCGCGTCGCAGAGCACGTTCCGCATCCTGCAGGATCTCTACACGGTCCGCCTCGGCATTCTGCGCATCTTCATCATCTCGGTGATCGTCGCCATCATCCTGAGCTGGCTCGTGGCAACAACGATCGTTCGCCCGGTGCGCCAGCTGCGGCTCGAAGCGGGCGCGATCCTCGACCGCCGCGGCCGATTGCGCGGACGCTTTCGCGGCTCGCGCAAGCACGACGAGATCGGCGACCTCTCGCGCGCGCTGGAGCGATTGACGCGGCGGCTGGACGAGCACGTGCGCTTCATCGAGTCGTTCGCCGCCGACGTCTCGCACGAGTTCAAGAATCCGCTGGCGTCGATCCGCACGGCGACGGAGATGCTCGCCGAGGTCGACGAGCAGGAGCAGCGCAAACGATTCCTGCGGATGGTCGAGCTCGAGATCGCGCGGATGGAATCGCTGCTGGCCGGCGTGCGCGAGATCACGATGATCGACGCGCAACTGACGACCGAGGTGCGGACAAGAGTCGATGTGCGCGGACTGCTGGAGAGGATCGTGGACGGCTTCCGGATGCGGGGAAACGTTTCGATCGATCTCAATTCGCCGCCCGATCCGTG
>DATART010000246.1:0-5886 GCA_036264035.1 Thermoanaerobaculia bacterium
TGGCCGCCCCAGCGCGAGTAGTTGTTCGAGTCGTCCCTGCTGCTGCCGTACAAGCCGGCCGCGCCGGAGAGGATCTGGAACTCCTCGAGATGCACGTGAATGGGATGCGACCATCCGAAGCCGCCGTCGAAGTTCCACTCCTCGAGCGAATTCTGCTGCGCGGTAAAGCGCACGGTGCCGCAGTTGAAGAGCTGCCCGTTCACCGTCCACTGCCCGTCGCGGGTCTGGTCGAAGTTGAAGCTGCGTGTCACGCGCGCCGTCCCGCTGACGCTGGGTAGCGCGTAGTAGCTGGGCAGCGTGGCCGGATCGACGCTGTTGTCGGCGACGCTAGGCTGGTCGACGATGATCTTCAGCATCAGGAAGCCCTGGCCGCCGGCGACGATCGAGCCGGTCGGACCACCTTGTCCGTTCGGTTGATCGAGACGGTTTTCGAGGTAAATCGTCTTGCCGGCGTACTGCCTGAAGTCGATGATGATGTCCGCGCGCTCCGCGACGCCGATTGCCACGGCCGGGACCTGGACCGGCTTGGGGAGAAGGTTGCCGTCGTTCGAGATCTGCCAGAACGGCTGCGGCGCCGATGGGTTGGCGAGGTCGGTGACGTAGATCTGCAGGAAGCGCGACGGTCCGGTGTTCAGCCAGCGCAGGCGATACCGCCGCGGACTGACGTGCAGCACTGGCTGGATGACGCCGTTGACCAGGAACTTGTCGCCGAGGATGCCGTCGGTGTTGAAGGTGTCGAAGACCATCGCGCCGGTCTGCGCGTCGAAGCAGCGGTCGGCGAAGGCCATCGGGATGTCGTAGTTGGGGAACGACGGCAGGCGGAAGCCCGTGGTCTCGTCGCCGGTGTCCTTGTCGTTGAAGAGCAGGAAGAAGCCGAGCAGTCCTTTGTAGACGTTCTGGGAGGTGAAGTTCTCGCGGTGGTCGTGGTACCAGAGCGTGCTCAGCGCCTCGTTCGGATCGCCGTTGGTGGAGATGTGGCTGGAATTAAAGCCGGCCAGGACGTTGGGATAGTACTGGTCGTAGTACTGCCCGGCGGCGAAGAAGTCGCACGGAAAGCCGTCGCTCTCCGATGGCGTGTGTCCGTTGTGCAGATGCGTCGACACGGAGTTGAGGCCGAAACCGCCGTTGGCCGAGGGAAGGTTGTTGTAGTTGCGGACGAGGATCGGCTGCCCGTAGCGGGCGACATAGGTCGGGCCGGGGCTGACGCCGTCGAAGGTCCAGAGGTTCTGCAGCGGAAGGTCGGGCGAGACCTGAACCGCCGCCTGCTTCTGCGTGACCTGGTAGATCGTCGACGCCGGGAAGGGAAACCCGAGGGCCGGCGCCTGGTGCGCGCGTGTGCGCCCCTCATACGCGATTCCGGTCGCTGGATTAATGGTGGTATTGGGATTGATCGCCGGCGCGGGGCCGGTCAGCGATGAGAGCGCAATGGCCGTCTTTACCGGCGGGATGGGCATGTTCATCGTCCACGGCGTGGTTATCGGGCTGGCGCAGTTGCCGCAGCCGGTGGTGCCGTAACGGCAGTCGCCGCCACCCCACGAGCTGAGTCCCCGCCTCGGCATCAGCATCCCGCCCGCGGCGAGCAGGCCAAGCCGCATCAGATCGCGGCGGCTGGTCAGGCCCGCTTTGATCAACTCCTGCCGGTTGCGGAACGCGCCGTACATTTCCTGCCAACGTGCGCGCGAGACACGTTCTCCACTGGAGTTGAAGTACATGGGGCGCCTCCTCCGACACTGATTGTGTGACGGCAATCTGCGCTCCCAGCAACCATTCTGCAAGTGCGTCGATAAATAAAACAGGCCGTAACGCGCGCTGAAGCGATCGCGCAGATACGAAGAGGCCGAGGGACGGTATCCGCAGATTACGCAGATTTCCGCAGATTTGTTCTTGTCGATCTCCAAGTGACGGTCGAGCGGCGGCGGCCGAGCTGTAAGGCTCGCATTCTGATCGCCCTTACCGCCGTCGCGCGGAACTCAGGACAGCCGGCGGCGAACCTTCTTTAGTCCTTTGCGCGCGAGCGACTGGTTGCTGAATTCTGGGTCGCCGGTGACTTCGTGCGCGCCGGCGGCCCAATCGGGGAGGGTGAAGCGTTTGGCGGATCTGACGCTGACGAACTCCGTCTCCAGGACGATCAGGCCGGCGAGCTTTCCTTCGTAAACGTCGACTTCGATCGTTCGACGCTTTTCGCGGATCGAGTAGCGCTGTTTGCGCAGGCGGCATCCTTTCGTCGACGGCCAGACGGCGTCGAAGGCCCACGCCGGAATCTTGCTTTCCCACTCATCGCGCACTTCTCCGGCGCCACGCTTGATGGTGAGGAAGCATCGTTCGCCGGCTTTGCGCACGCGCATTTCGGCGTCGCCGGTAAGCACGTAACCCTGGCGGATCTCTTCGGGCTGGCGGTCGTCGAGCGGCGGCGGCGCGGCGAGCACCCATTTGCGCTCGATCTCCCGACCGGTCTTCGTGCGCGCCGGTTTCGCGCGCCGCGCCACGGCCGTTCCGACCGCGGCATTCTTCGTTGCCCCTCGCGGTTCGATGTCGCCCATGCGCTGCATGGTAAAGCAGCGCCATACAATCCGCGCGCAGAGATGGCAAAGGATTTCGTGCTGCGGCGAAACGAGTCGTTGGAGGCGGCGTTCCGACGCATCGCCACGGCGCAATTGGATCGCGTCGCCGCGGCGTTGACCGCGGACGACCTCTCACGCGAACGGCGCGTTCACGAAGCGAGAAAACGTTTCAAGGAAAGCCGCGCGCTGCTGCGGCTGTACCGGTTCGCGCTCGGCGATGCGTTCGCCGGCGAGAACCGCTGGTATCGCGATGCGGGTCGCGCGCTCGCTCCGTACCGCGATGCTTCTGCCTCGGTGGCCGCCGTCGATACCCTTGGGCCGCAGTTGCGCGATGGCGGCCGAGGAGTGGTGAACAAGCTTCGCCGGCTGGTGCGGGAGCGCCGCGCTGTGCTCTACGCCGATCCCGTGGCGGTGGACGCGGTGTTTGCCGCGCTTCTGAATGCCTTCGCGGGCGAACGTCTCCGGCTGAGCGATGTTCCGTTGCGCTCGGGCCGCGGTGCCCTCGATGACGGTCTCGCTTCCGCAATCGCAGCCGGACGCAAGGCGATGGCGCGCGCGTACGCCACCGGCGACGATACGGCCTTTCACGAGTGGCGAAAACGGGCCAAGGATCAGTGGTATCAAATGCAGCTCTTCCTGCCGGTCTGGCCGGAGCTGTCGAACGTGCGTGAGGGAGCACTCGACCACCTCTCTCAGCTCCTCGGCGATCATCACGATGTGACTGTCGTGAGGCAGCTCGTGTACGACCAATCGGATGTCTTCGGCGGACCGGCCGAAGCGCAGCGCATCGGCCGGATTCTGTCGGCGCGCCAGACGACGCTGGCGCGCGAGGCCTGGCCGATCGCGCAGCGTCTATACGCCGCGCTGCCACGCCATCAGGCAGGGGAGATCGTCGCGCTGTGGAAGGTGTGGCATCGCCGGTGACTGCGCGCGCGCTGAGACATTGCACGGAATTGACGCGTTGCGCCACGAGGCTGCGTCGTGGCGAGGGAGGCAACCGACCACATTGTGATTGCGGATTGCGCGCGAAGGCGCGCTCGACAATCCTCCGCGCTCGGCGCGGGGAACCGATGTGTGAATGAAGTCGTGGCCGCGGAGGCGGCCACTGGAAACGTTCGCGAGCTTCAGATCACCAACATCGCCAGCGCGGCGACGCCGCCGCCGATGATCGTGCCCGCGATGATGTCCGACAAGTAGTGGTGGCCGAGGGCCATTCGGGACCAGCTCACGAGGAGGCATCCGCCGACGGCGATCGGCAGCGCTGATAACGGCGCGGCGACGATGATCGGCACTCCGAACGCGGCCGCCGTCATCGCCTGGCCGCTTGGGAACGAGTAGCGGTCGAGCGGTGCGATGTCCGAAAGCAGTTCGTTGTTGTGGCACGGCCGCTGACGCGCGATGATTTTCTTCAGCGACGGGTAGATCACGAACGCGATCGCAAGGCTGACCGAGGCCGCCGCGATGCAGCGCATCGCGTACTGAAACGATCCGAGCAACAGCACGGCGGATGCGATCGGGTAGAGCCATCCGTTGCCGGCGCGCGTCGCCATTCGGGCGGCCGGGAGCAACCGCCAGCGGCTGGCGTGATCGACACATCGCTCGACCAGGCGCTCTTCTTTCCGGTCAAGACGCGCGAAGAAGCTCGCGGCCGAGGCACGGAACTGGTCTCCGGCTGTAAAAGCCGCGTCGTCCAGCCGGATGTCGATCGGGTCCGGTCCAATGCGCGATACGTACATGCATGCACCGTAACCTCCCGGCGGAACATGGAAAATCTGAGGGCGGCACTCTTTGCGTGAAGGATTCGCATGCCGCGGGTAAATAGTCGCGGAACGCGCGCGCTATCGGCGGAAAATGCACACGCTCTTTACGTTCGCGGGCGCGAAGGGCAAGTGATAATGCGCGCCATGTTGAAGAGATCCTTCGTCCTCCTCATCGTCGTGAGCGCCTTCGTCGCGATCCCGGTCGCCGCGCAACAGCGGCCCGACCTCGTGGTCGTGATCTCGATCGACCAGTTCCGGTACGACTACATGACGCGTTTCGCGCCGTACTTCTCCGAGGGCGGTTTCAATCGCGCGCTGAAAGGTGGGGCGAATTTCCGGAGATCGTTGTATCCCTACGCGACGACATACACCGGCCCGGGACATGCCGCGATCGGAACCGGCTACACACCGTCTCGCAGCGGCATCATCGCCAACACGTGGTTTGATCGGCTCACGGCATCGCCTGAGTACTGCGTGAATGACGAGCGTTCGCGCGGCGGATTCTCGCCCCTCAACCTCGCTTCCGATTCGCTCGGCGATCGCGTCGGCGAGCGCTATCCGGGATCGAAAGTCATCGGCATCGCGCTGAAAGACCGCGCCGCGATTCTGATGGCGGGCCGCAAGGCCACCGCGGCGTACTGGTTCGACCCGCAGGCTCCCGGCTTCACGTCGAGCTCGTACTACGCGTGGAACAAAAGCGTCGTCACCGAATTCAATAAGACCGTGACGGCGACGCTTGTGGCGCATCCTGCGTGGACGCAGTCGGACTACATTCCTGCAGTCGACCTCGGCCGAATCACCCACGATCCGCCGGCCCTCCGGAAATACAAGACGCAGCGGGAAGGACTCGGCGTCGAGTTCCCGCATCGAATCCGCAGCATCGACGCGTTCACATACACACCGTTCGGAAACGATCTCGTGCTCGATTTCGCGGAGCGGGTGATCGACGCTGAAAAACTCGGCACCGAAGACAACGCGCCGGACGTGATTTACCTCGGGCTCTCATCTCCCGACTATCTCGGCCACGCGTTCGGTCCCGATTCACTCGAGGTGGCCGACACGGTCGTGCGAACCGACCGGCAGTTGGCCGATTTTTTCAAGTGGCTCGACGGCAAGTTCGGCAAGCGGTACTCGGTGGCGATCACGTCCGATCATGGCGTCCAATCGATCCCAGAGGTCGCGCGCGACATGGGACGCGATGCAGGCCGAGTCGACATGCGCAACCCGAACGCGACGGTGCGCACGATGGGGGAGTTGGCGAAGGAACGGCGCGCGCTGGAAAAGGCGGTGGCGCTGAAATTGGGACTGAAGGTCGGCGACGAGACTTCCACCAGCGACGCCTTCATCGTCTATTTCGAAGAGCCGGCCATCTACCTGAACTGGATGCGCATCCGCGAGCTGAAGCTGGACGGGGAACGCGTCAAGCGCGCCGTCCGCGACGCGGCGAAGCAGCTGAAGGGCGTTCGCACCGCATTCACGAATTCGGAGCTGATGGCCACGAATAAACAGGCCGAGGATGTCGAGCAGGCGATGAGGCTTTCGTTCCGCGCCGACCGAAGCGGCGA
>DATART010000257.1:0-8578 GCA_036264035.1 Thermoanaerobaculia bacterium
CCGATCTCGATGAACCGTTTGCGATCCGTCTCCTCACGCGCCAGGATGCGGTCGTATTGCCGCAGCACCGGAGCGACAAGCGGTCGAAGGAACCGATAGCGCGGCAGCGAGCGGTCGGAAATCCGTCCGTTCGCCAGCAGCATCCGCACGCCGGCCGCGCGCGCGAGCCGCGTCGCATTCGGCCAGATCTCCGTCTCCATCGTCGCGAAAACATGAGGACGATGGTGCCGCAGGAACCGCTTCACACTCGCGGCAAAGTCCAACGGAAAGTACGTGACGGTGGCGTTGGGAAAGAGCCGGCGGGCTTGCGCCTGGCCGGTGATGGTCGTCGTCGTGAAGACGATCGTCGTGGCCGGACGCGCGCCGAGGATCTCGTCGATCACCGACCGGGCCGCCAGCGTCTCGCCGACCGATACCGCGTGAATCCACAGATCGTGCGCGCCCCGCGGCGTCTTGTAGAAGCCCATCCGCTCCGGAAAATTCGCCAGGTACTTCCCGCGAAGCATCCCGACGACCAGAAAGTACGGCAACGCCGCGATCAGCACGAGGTACAGCAGCACGTCGTAAAGCACGAACACGGCGCGAATGATAGTCGGCGCACGTCCAATCCACCCGGCAGGGGGGCGAGGCGGCCGGCGTCACGGCGCACTTTTCGCACTTGAGGCCGTTGAATGCGGGTTCGTCGGGGTTGGGTCATTGCCGTTGCCGCGGTTCTTGTGCCGCTGCTCATCGTCGTAGGCGTGCTGCGCGTCGTCAGGGGGCGTGAACACCACGTCGAGCACGTCGTACCGTCAAAGCCGGAGGCGCCCCCGGATCTGGAGAAGCTGCGGCCGGCGTTCACCGCCGGACTCGATGCGATTCATCGGCGCGACGGCGCCGAGGCGGTGAAGCAACTCGCGGCGTTTCACTTTGGAAAGCGTGCCGTCGACGAGTATCGCGTGTACTACCTTGGCAGTGCGTATCAGCTCGCGAAAGATAACGATCACGCCCGGACGACGCTGGTTGGTCTGCTTTCCCGCAATCCCGCCTTCGTCCGTTTCGCCGACGCCGGCCTGAGCCTCGGCGGACTCTACGCCGCCGGCGCCGATTGGCGCCACGCCGCCGATGCGTATGCCGGCGCCGCAACGAAGACGGACGACTCCAACGTCGCCGCGAGCGCGCGTTGGGGCGCGATCGAAGCGCGTTTCGCGCACGGCGACATCGCCGGCGTTCTCCACGACGCGCGCAACATCGCCATCAAGAATCCGCGCTCGCCGCAAGCGGTCCACGCGATCGAATTGACGCGCGCGATCACCGGCGATCCCGTCCGATTCAGCGCGCCGGAACGGTTGGAGCGCGCCGTGTCGTTTCTGCGCGATGGCGATGCCCAGAACGCCTTCGACGAGCTGGCGCTGCTCGAAGCGAACGGAGTCCCCGCGGATTTGCGTACACCGATGCTGCTCAATCGCGGCCTGGCGCTCAATCAGCTCCGCCGCTTCGAAGACTCGAACAAAGTGCTGGAGCCGCTCACGAAGGGCCCGTATCGCTTCGCCATTCCGGCCATCTACACCGCCGCGAAGAACTACGCGATCCTGTCGGCGTCGATCAATCCGAACGTCACGAAAACGATCGTCGTCAGGCAGCAGGTCGGGACGATCAAAGTGCGCGCGAAGGGGAAAAAGAAGGCCAGCACCAAGCCGAAGTTCGCGAACGTTAAGAAGAACATTCAGCTCCTCGATCTGGCGAAGAAATCGAAGAAGGATGAGTACGACCGGCTGGCCACCGAGCGTTTGAAAGACCTGCTGTCGCTGCCGTTGGCCGGCGAAGTCCGCATCGAAGTGTTCAACTCTCTCATCGAACGCGCCGAGGCGAAAAATCAGGATGCGTACGAACGCCAGTTGATCACCGAGCTCGCGAAACTCGATCCGGCGCAGGAGGCGGGGCTGCAGCATTTCTGGGACAAAGCCTGGGCGGCCTACGCGCGCGGCGACCTGAATGGCGCCCGCGAGCTGCTGGCATTCATCCGCGACACGTATCGCAATCCGAACACCAGGCGGCAGTCGATGTACTGGTTCGCGCGCGCGGGCGACCGCCTCGGGCGAAAGGACGAATCGGCGGCGATCTACCACGAGCTAGCGTCCGCGCCGTACGACGACATCTACGCCATCGAGTCGGAGAAGCGCGGCGCGAAGCGGCAGCCTGACAACGTGAATCCGCTGACGAGCAATCGGATGGATTGGCGCGACCTCGCAGAGCGCAACATGCCGAACGAACTGCGCCTCGGCTACGAGTTGACCGCGCTCTCCGATTTCGCCGACGCGAAGCTCGAGATCGACAGGAACCGCAACCGCAAGAATCAGCAGTACGCGGACGCGCTGATGGCCGATCTCTATCACGCCTCCGGCAACATGCTCGACACGCTGAAGACGCTCCGGCTGGCCTTTCCGGCGCTGGCGACGGTCGAGCAGGATTCCGTCCCGCCGTACTTTCTGAAGATGTACTACCCGCTGAAGTACGAGGACTGGATCCGCAAATACTCAGACGCCAACGGCGTCGATCGCTACACGGTCATGGGCCTTATCCACCAGGAGAGTTACTTCAATCCGCGAGCGAAATCGGCCGTCGGCGCAACGGGATTGATGCAGTTGATGCCTGCCACAGGCCGCGAACTTGCCGGCCGTTTCCACATCTCGCCGCGGCTCGACAATCCCGAGACGAACATCCGCCTCGGCACCGCGCACTTCAAGATGCTCGTGAACCTTTTCAACGGCAGCAACGAGCTCGCGATCGCGTCCTACAACGCCGGCCAGGGCCGCGTCCTGCAATGGCGCCGTGCCGCCCCCGGCAAACCGATGGACGAATTCATCGAAGCGATCCCGTTTCGCGAAACGCGCACGTACGTAAAGCACGTAGTGATGCTCGCGTCGACGTACAAGCGGATGTATCCGTAGAGGTGGCGTTTTCGCGACGCCGGATGGCGTCCCGTAAGGTAGCCGGTGGTCCGAGCGAAGCGAGCGACCACCGGATATCGAGATGGCGAATTAGTCCACGACCCCGGCGGGGTCGCGTATCAAATACCAAGTGTCGTGAATTCCCTCCGTGACCCCTGCCGGGGTCGGTGACTACACCGCAACCTTTTTCCGGTGCTCGCTCGCTCCGCTCGGACCACCGGCTACCATACGTGTCCCCCTCCGGGGACTTACAAGAGTCATAAGAAAACTGTTGACACGACGATTTGATTCGTCTAATCTCCGCCTCCCCATGACCATATTGAGAAAAAATCAATTCGGCGGCCGCGAACGGCATTATTGCCCCGCGGGAGGTTTCGCACGATCGTAAGTGTGCTCAAATAGATCGGATTTCGATCTGAGCCCCTTCGGTCGCGAGACTGAAGGGGCTTTTTGTTTCTGGCGATAACCAATCCGGGCCGGCGGCGCACCACACGTTTGTTGTGACTGCGTTCCGTGTACGGGTTCTAACGAAGGGTCGGTGACCGCACCGCACAGGTAGCTCAAAGGTAGAGCGCAGGACTTGATCCTGAGGTCACGGGTTCGAATCCCGTTCTGTGCGACACAGGTAGCTCAGTGGGTAGAGCAAAGGACTCATAATCCTTGGGCCGCGGGTTCGACTCCCGTCCTGTTCCAAACGGTGGCTTCGAAAACCACCCCTTTTTGTAGTAACCCGCCCGGAGGCGGCAGTATGAAAACCCGCTGTGATTGACGATACGTTCTGCGTCGATTACAGCAGCACGATTCCGGCGCTTTGCAGCGCGCGGAAGCCGCGCAGCGAAACGGCGAAACGCGTCTGCTGTTGTTGAGCAGATGCCGGACGCCGGAGTAGCGGCGGCTGGCCGCGACGCTCCGCGCCGTATGCGTGTGGCGATCATATCTCCCGTCTTCGAGCGGCTCTTTTCCTAACAGCCATAAGACTGCCTGCGAGCGATGCGTACGAATCGGGATCGCAGGAGAAACAAAGAAAAGGAGGTCCCCATGATTCGCAAGCTCAAGGTTCGTAATCATGAGCGTGGTCTGCTCTTTCGCGAGGGCGACCTCGTGGCAGTTCTGCAGCCGGGTACGCACTGGCGTTTCGATCCGCTCTTCAAGCTGCGTTTCGACGTCGTCAGTACGCGTAGGGTCTGGCTGGAGCACAAGGACATCGATCTCGTTGTCCGTTCGGGTCTCATTGGCGAAGATGCCATTGTGCTCAACCTGAAGGACACGGAGCGTGCCCTCGTCTGGATCGACGGACGTTTCAATGCCATCGCCAGGCCGGGTATGTACATTCTGTGGCGCACGGATCACGAAGTGCGTGTTGAGATCGTCAATACGCGAACTGTGCAGTTCGTGCACGCAGAGCTTACGTCGATTCTGTCTGTCACCGACTCAATGAAGCAGCTCGAGACGGTGACGGTGCAGGCCGGTAGTGTGTCCGTCCTGTTTCTTGACGGTGCACTGCACGGTGTTCTGCAGCCGGGTACGTATGCATTCTGGCGCGGCGCGGCTGTTGTGCGTGTCGTTCCGGTCGACCTGAAGGAGCAGGTGCTGGATATCAGTGGTCAGGAGATCATGACTTCGGACAAGGTCACGCTGCGTCTGAACGCGCTGGTCAGTTTTCGGATCGTCGACGCAACGAAGTCGGTGGCCGAGGTCGACAGCGCGCCCCAGGCGCTGTACCGGGCGGCGCAGCTCGCACTGCGTGAGATCGTCGGCGCTCGGGATCTGGACACGCTTCTGACGTCTCGCGACGCTGTTGCGCGCGAGCTTGATGAGGCAGTCCGCGTCCGTGCCGCGGCGCTCGGCATCGAGGTCACGGCCGTCGGTATCCGCGACGTTATTCTCCCGGGCGAGATGAAGGATCTGATGAACCGCGTGACCGAGGCGAAGAAGGCCGCCGAGGCGGCCCTGATCACGCGGCGTGAGGAGACGGCGGCGATGCGTATGCAGGCCAACACGGCCAGGATTCTCGATTCCAGCCCGACGCTCATGCGTCTGCGCGAGCTCGAGGTCCTGGAGAAGGTCGCCGAGAAGTCGAACCTGACGGTTCTGCTCGGAGATGGCAGCGGCCTCTCCGACAAGGTAGTAAAGCTGCTGTAAAGCGGGAGGTGCCGCCGGCGAGCGGCGGCACCTCATTTCCTATCGGCTATCCTTCCGCCGTGGCGCGCGATCTTCCCATCGGCAACGGCAACCTCATGGTCAATTTCGATCATGAGTACAACATCCGCGACGTTTACTACCCGCATGTCGGGCAGGACAACCAAACCGCCGGCGACGTTTCGTTTTTCGGCGTCTGGTGCGACGGCAAGTTCGCGTGGATCGGTAATCCGACGTGGGAAAAGCGGCTCGACTACGAAGACGATTCGCTGGTAACGCGCGTCGAGGCGCATTCCGATTCGCTGCAACTCGACATGGTCATCAACGACACCGTCGACTTCGATCGCGACGTGATGCTGCGCCGCGTCGAGCTTCGTAATCTGGCGGACAAGAAACGCCCCGTCCGGCTCTTCACCCATTTCGACCCGCACCTCGGCGGGAACGCGATCGGCGACACGATCTTCTTCGATCCTGAGTTCAACGGCTTCGTCGCGTACAAGGCGCAACGCTATGTCCTGATCAACGGATCCGTCGACGACCAGTTCGGATTTCAATCCTTCGCCATCGGAACCAAAGAGCGCGAGGGATATCAGGGAACGTGGCGTGATGCCGAAGATGGCGTGCTCGAAGCGCACAAAGCGATTGCACAAGGTTCGGTCGATTGCACGGGGATGATGTCGCTCTCGCTGGCCCCCGGCGGGACGGCGACGGCCTACATCTGGTGGGTCTTCGGGAAATCGTACAAAGAAGTGGCATCGCTCGATGCGCTCGTGCGCGAACGCGGCGCGGGATCGTTCCTCGACCGAACGCGCGACTACTGGAAGCTGTGGGTGAAGAACGACGTCGATATCAGCAGGTTGCCGGCCGCGGTTCAACGGCTGTATAGGCGATCGCTGCTGATCATCCGCACGCAGATCGATCACAGCGGCGCCGTCATCGCCGCCACCGACTCCGACATCGTCCAGTTCGGGCGCGACACGTACACATATATGTGGCCGCGCGACGGATCGATCGTGGCTACGGCGCTGCTGCAAGCCGGATACGCCGAGATCACGCGGCGCTTCTTCGACTTCTGCTGCCGGCTGATCACGCCCGAGGGATTCCTGCTGCACAAATACAACCCGGATGGATCGGTCGGATCGTCGTGGCATCCGTGGCTGGCAGACGGCAAACGGCAACTGCCGATCCAGGAAGATGAGACGGCGCTGGTCGTGGTCGCGCTCTGGACGCATTTCGAAAAGTTCCACGACGTCGAGTTCGTGAAGCCGCTGTACAAGCCAATCATCAAGCAGATGGCGGACTTTCTCCTCCGCTACCGCGAGCCGCACACGCGGTTGCCGGCGCCGTCGTGGGATTTGTGGGAAGAGCGGCGCGGCATCGCCGCCTTCACCGTCGGCTCCGTGTGGGCGGGCTTGAACGCGGCCGCGCGATTCACCGATGCATTCGGCGAGACCGCGCAGGCCGAGAAGTACCGCCGCGCGGCCGCGGAGATCAAAGAAGGCGCGACTCGCTTTCTGTTCGATGAAACGAGCGGCTGCTTCGCGCGGTCGATCAACGTTTCTCGCGAAGGACAGATCGCCGCCGACATGACGCTCGACGCGTCGATGGCCGGCCTCTGGCTCTTCGGTATGTTCGACGCGGATGATCCGAAGATCGTGGCCACGATGGAGGCGATGATCGAACGGCTGACGATCAAGACTGAGGTCGGCGGTGTGGCGCGGTACGAGAACGATTACTACTTTCAGGTCTCGAAGGATGTCGCCAACGTGGCCGGCAATCCGTGGATCGTGTGCACACTTTCGATCGCGCACTGGTATGCGATGCGCGCACAGAACAGCGCTGAGTTGCAGAAGGCGATCGACATCCTGATGTGGGCGACGCACCACGCACTTCCAAGCGGCGTGCTGGCGGAACAGCTCGATCCGTACACCGGCAAGCCGATCTCGGTGGCGCCGCTGACCTGGAGCCACGCGGCGTTCGTGCTTGCCTCGCATGTGGTGGCGCGGCGCGCGAACGAGCTGGCGGGAGCCGCGTAGTGGCGCGTCGCACCCGCCTGCGCACGCGCGTGCTGCTGCTCACCGCCGCCTTCGCTATCGCACTCTTCGCCATCACTTTCGGCCTGAGCTGGCGCGCGCAGGTAGCGCAGGAACGCTGGAGCCGGCTGGTCGGTGTGGAGACGCGCGCGATTGGAACACTTGAGGAATTGATCCGCGCGCAGAACGCGTACCGCGCGCACGCGGATATCGGAAGCTCAGCGAATTACCGCATCGTCTCGCAGCTCCTCGAAGCCGATTCGCTGCGGACGATCGACACCGCGGCACTTCGGCGACGCATGTCGACATTCACCGCGGCGCTAGCCGATCCGACTTCCACACCCGAGGAGGTCGACACGGAATCGCAGCGCGTCGTGGCCGAGGCGCAGCGGATCATCGACGATCGCAAGCGCGAGATTGCGCGGCAGCTGCCGATGCTCGAGCGCGACTCGCACGAGTTGATGTCGGCCGGTCTGGCCATCGCCTGGATCATCATCATCTGCAGCTTCGCCGCGGTGCAGGTAACACTGCGGAAGGTGGTCCGCCCCATCGAAGACCTCTCCCTCGCTGCCGACTCGATCGCCTCCGGCGACCTCGGCGCGCGCGCTCCGGTGGCCGGCGATTTCGAAGTGGCCCGCCTCGCCGCCGCCGTCAATCACATGGCCGATGAGCTGAAAGCCCACGCGCGCACGGATGAGCTGACGTCGCTTCCGAATTTCCGCGCCTTCCGCGAGCGCATCGACCTGGAAATCGAACGCGCCGAACGCTACCCCGAGCGATTCGGCATCCTCATCCTCGACCTCGACCGCTTCAAGAAATACAACGACACCTACGGTCACTTGGCCGGCAACGACGCGCTGCAACGCGTTGCGCGCGCCATTCGCGAAGCGGTACGCATGGTCGACTTTCCCGCCAGATACGGCGGCGAAGAATTCGCGGTGATCCTTCCGCAGATCGATGCGCCGGCGTTGGCCGCGATCGCCGAACGAATCCGTGCAACCATCGAAGCCATGGCAACCCCCGCCGACGGCGCGAAGGTTACCGTCAGCATCGGCGCAGCGATGTATCCGGACGACGGGAAAGTCTCCGACGCGTTGTTCCGGGCAGCGGATCAGCGGTTGTACAGCGCGAAAGAAGGCGGGCGGAATCGGGTGGTGGGCGTGGCGGCCAGGACGGCAGCGGTTTCCGCGTAGATGAATCCGACGCCCCGCGTGTCAGGCAATCAACGATCTTCGTGTCAATCCGGTCGCGCGCGAAGGCGCGCTTGACAATGCAGCCCCGCGCTCAGCGCGGGGACACCGATTGCGACGGAGGTTGTGGCCGCGGAGGCGGCCACTAGCCCGCATTTCTCACGAAGCGGATAAAAAAGCCGCCGCACCATGCTATTAAGTTGAGTGTCTAGAACAACTTGGTAGCAAGGGAGGCGGCGGCGTGCAACAGACAGAGTGTAATGGGGAGCAGCTGAGTTTCCAAGCG
>DATART010000285.1:0-6564 GCA_036264035.1 Thermoanaerobaculia bacterium
CCGCGAGGCCGTCGTGGGCGATGGCGGCTTTGAGGATGTTCACCATCTGCTTCGGATCGCCGGCATAGCCGCGCGCGACGAAACCGCATCCGAGCTCCACGGCCAGCGCGCAGAGATCCATCGGCGGAAGGTCGTTGATCACGCCGGTCTTGAGCTTCGAGCCTTCGTCGGCGGTGGCGGAGAACTGTCCCTTGGTCAGACCGTACACGCCGTTGTTTTCGATGATGTAGATCAGCGGGATGTTGCGGCGGACGAGATGCATGAACTGGCCGAGCCCGATCGAGGCAGTGTCGCCATCGCCGGAGACGCCGATGCTGACGAGCGACTGATTGGCGAGCATCGCGCCCGTGGCAACGGCGGGCATGCGGCCGTGAACGCTGTTGAATCCGTGCGCGCGGCCGAGGAAGTACGCGGGCGTTTTCGATGAACAGCCGATGCCGGAGAACTTGGCCACCTTCTCCGGCTTCACATTCATCTCGTAGAAGGCGCGGACGATCTGGTTGCTGACGGCGTCGTGCCCGCAACCGGCGCAGAGCGTCGATTTGCCGCCCTGGTAGTCGAGCGCTTTGAGGCCGAGGCGATTTTCCTTCGGCGCGGCGGCTTCGTTGAGTTTGAGAACACTTTCAGCCATGGCTTAGTCCTCCCCGATCGACTGCGTCACGGCCTCGGCGCCGAGGCCGATCTTGATGACGCGCGTGCCGTCGTTTTCCATCTGCAGCAGCGAGTCGGTGATCGAACGCGCGTCGCACGGCAGCCCGGTGTAGTGCAGTATTTTGCGCAGCTTGTGCTGGATATCGCCGACTTCGAGTCGAAGCAGGTCGCCCATCTGCCCGTCACGATTCTGCTCGACGACGTAGACGCGATCGTGTTCTTCGACGAATGCCTTCACGTCGTCAGTGAAGGGAAGCGCGCGCAGCCGGAGGTAGCTCGTCTCGACGCCGTGCTCGTTCCGAAGCTGGTAGCGCGACTCTTCGAGCGCGATGTCGGTGGTGCCGTAAGCGATGAAGCCGATGGTCGCGTTAGGCCGGCGGTCGATCACCGGCTGCGGCACGAACTGCTTCGCGGTCTGGAACTTCTTCGCAAGACGATCGACAGTCGCTTTGTAGTCGGACGGCTTCTCGGAGTAGCGGGCGTGCGTGTCGTGTCCGGAGCCGCGCGTAAAGTATGACGCCATCAGATGATCGGTTCCGGGCAGCGTGCGGTACGGGATGCCGTCGCCATCGACATCGAGATAGCGTCCCCATTTGCCGCCGAGCTCCTCGAGTTGCTGCGCATTGAGCACCTTGCCGCGGCGGTACGGCTTGGTCGGATATTCGAACGGATCAGACATGTGGTTGTTCATGCCGAGGTCGAGATCGGAGAGGACGAAGATCGGGGTCTGGAACATCTCCGCGAGGTCGAGCGCCTCGCCGGCGAAATCGAAGCACTCAGCGACGGATGAGGGAATCAGCGCAATATGTTGTGTGTCACCGTGCGAAAGATAATGCACTTCGAAGATGTCGCCCTGCGCGGTCCGCGTGGGCAGGCCGGTGGACGGACCGACGCGCTGAATATCCCAGATCACGCCCGGCAGTTCCGCGAAGTATCCGAGACCCGCAAATTCGGCCATCAGGGAAATGCCGGGACCTGAGGTGGATGTGAGCGATCGCGCGCCCGCCCATCCGGCGCCCAGCACCATCCCCATTGCCGCAAGTTCATCTTCGGCCTGAACGATCGCAAACGTGGCTTTGCCGTCCGGGCCGATCCGGTGCTCTTTCATGTAGTCGATCAGCGACTCGCAAAGCGATGACGAGGGGGTGATCGGATACCAGGTGACGACCGTGACGCCGCCGAACATGGCGCCGATGGCGGCGGCGGCGTTGCCGTCGATGATGATCTTGCCGGCTGTGGCGTTCATCCGCTCGATGCGCCAGCGGTGCTGCGCGGGGAGGTTTTCGCGCGCGTAGCCGATGCCTTTGTCGATGGCGGCGACGTTCGGCTCAATCGCTTTCAACTTGCCCTTGAACTGCTTGGTGATGGCGTTGACGATCTCGTCGCGCTCGATGCCGAGGCGCTCGGCTACGATGCCGACGTAGATCATGTTGGTGAGCAGCTTGCGCAGGCGCGAGTCCTGCGACAGCTCGCCGGCCAGTTTCGCGAAGGGGACTTCGAAGAACGTCACGTCATCGCGCATCCCTTTGCAGTTCAGCGGAGCGTCGTAGATGCAGACGGCGCCCGGCTGCAGGGCCATGACGTCTTCGCGCGCCGTCGCGACATTCATGCAGATCATGATGTCGACTTCTTTTTTGCGGGCGATCCAACCGTCTTTGTTCGCGCGGATGGTGAACCACGTCGGGAGGCCGGCGATATTCGACGGAAACATGTTCTTGCCGCTGACCGGCACGCCCATCTGAAAGATCGAGCGCATCAGGACATTGTTCGATGATTGAGAGCCGGAGCCGTTGACGGTGGCGACGTGGATCGTGCAGTCGTTGACGGTCGAGGCGACGCTGGTTACAGGTTCATCGAGAACCGCCGTCGCGGTCATGCTATCGGACACGTCTTTCTCCTTTGATGGATGGTCTGGAAAGACTCGGGCGGGATCATTTTGGAGGAGGTGGATTGTAGCATTGCCGCTTTTGCGACGTTGTCGGTTCTCGGTTGTCCGTTGTCCAGTTGTCACTGCAAGGTCGCGAATCGGGTCGGTGCGGACAACCGACAACCGACAACCTAGAACGCGCCTCCGCCGCCCGTCATAAGATTCGAGGACATGTTAAGAACCATCTGGGCCATCATCGTGGCGATCGCGGTCACGATTCCGCTGGCGACCACGGTGCTGATCATCGCCATGCTGTCTTCGGCGTCGCCGTGGATCGACCCGGTCATCCGGCTGTGGGCGCGGCTGGTGTTGTGGGGCGCCGGCGTCGAAATCCGAGGCGAAGGTATGGAGACGATCGATCGCGGCAAGCGCTACATCCTGATCGCCAATCACCATTCGTACTTCGACATCCCCTGCATCTTCGCGGCGATCCCTCAGCCGATCCGGTTCATGGCCAAAAAGAGCCTCTTCAGCATTCCGATCTTCGGATGGGCCATCGGCCGCGCGGGCTTCATCCCGATCGACCGCAAGAACCGGCGCACGGCGGTGAAGTCGTTCGACCTGGCAGTTGAGCGCATCCGCAAAGGCAACACGATCGTGATTTTCCCCGAGGAAGGGCGCTCGCGCGAAGTTGCCATGCGCCCGTTTCAGCGCGGCGCATTCCTGCTGGCGATCCGCTCGGAACTGCCGATCCTTCCCCTCGCAATCGACGGAACCTACGAGGTCCTTCGAGTCGGCGCGAAACGGATCACGCCCGGCGTAGTGACGATCCGCGTCGGAACACCGATCGAGACCGCCGGCGTGAGCGTCCGCGCGAAAGACGCGCTGCTGGAGCAATCGCGCGGGCAGATCGAAGGGATGCTGGCGCGGTCGCCGGCTACTTGAATCTTGGCGTTGGCGGAGGCGGAGGCGTAGCGACGTTGGGCTTGCTCTTCGGAGGAGCTGGATGCACGACAGTTCGTCCGCCATCACGCCAACCGTATCCGCGATCGACTTTCGTATTACGATCAGGTTTCTCCGATGCCATCGTTGCCTCCCTCCGCAAACGGTGATTCACCAATTCGCGTGATTCGCTTATCTTTTGCTGCGTCGAAAATCACAGCGACGGAAGCGATTGTACTAGCAAGCAAGAATAGCGATTGATAAGGAAGGCTCCGGTAACGCATAAGGCGCTGGTCGTACAGAGCGGGTTCTCTCAGGACGAGATCGCGTTCCGCAGCCGCGACCGACGACTCTGCCGTCTCGATATAACCTGCATACACCTCTCCATTACTGAAACCCACGGTTACCCAGTGGTCCTTCACGCACGACCTGATGAATGGTCCCATGCGCTGGAGTACGCGGACCTGGCCGACAGTCGAGCGAGAATGCGCGTGCCTACGCCCGCCAAGAACCCGAAAAATGTCGCGCCGGCTACGTGGCCGAGGAATGCGGCTGCAAACGTGCCGAATTGGCCGGGATTCAACTGTTCGAATGCGTTGGCCGAGATGTATTGCGGCAACGGTGCTCCGATATGCATTGCGACGAACGCGTAGCCGGTTGAGCCCGAAGAGGCTGAATGCGAGCAAGCGCAGAGTTCGAGACCATTTGTCCTCGCGCCAGTTCGATCCGACGAAAAACGAATAGATCTTTTCGCCTGGCAGCCCGGGCAGCACTGCAAACGCGGCGATCAGAACGCCCATCAACGTTCCTGGCAGTTCCATCACCACAGTTTCTCGCGAGGCTTCACTGGCCGCCCCAAAATCTACGTCTCGTCGAAAATACCAGCGATAATCGGAATCAATGCGGTCCTTCGTCTACAGGTTGTAGGTCGTGGCAACCGCTTGTCGATCGGCTTCGCTCAACGTGCGCACTTCGATCGTGAAGCGATCGTCGACAATGCGCCCAATGATTGGCGGATCGTGTCGCAGGAAACGTGATGCGAGTTGGCTCGCGTCGCCCGGCACCTCGATGGCGATGGACGGGATTGTTTCCGACGGCGTTGTGCCGCCGCCGAGGGCGCAGGCGCTCTCGACGATGCGGCAGGACGTTCCGGCCACCATTTCGGCGGCGCGGCTGCGAAGCTCGTCCAGCGGTGTGGCCAGCATGCGGTAGATGGGAATCTCGATTTCGTGGCGGCCGGTCGCGAAGGCGCGCAGCGTTTCGGCGATGATTGCGTACGACTCTTTGCCGGCGCGAAGCGCGCGCATCAGCGGATGCTTGCGGCAGCGATTGATGATTTCTTCGCTGCCGAGAATGAGGCCGCCTTGCGTGGCGCCGATGAGTTTGTCGGTCGAGCAGGTGACGGCATCGACGCCGAGCGCGATCAGCTCGCGGATGGTCGGAGCAGCACCGAAGCCGTAGGGCGCGAGATCGACGACGCGTCCGCTGCCTTCGTCGTAGAGCAGCGGGATGCCGCGCTTTTTACTGATGGCGACCAGCTCCTCGATCGATGGCGACTCGGTGAAGCCGACGATCTCGAAGTTGGAGCGGTGCACGCGAAGCATCGCTGCCGAGGCGTCGGTGATGGCGGCGTCGTAGTCCGCGGCGCGTGTCCGGTTCGTCGTCCCGACTTCGCGAAGGCGCGCGCCGCCTTGCTGGATGACGTCCGGAACGCGGAACGAGCCTCCGATTTCCACCAGCTCGCCTCGCGAGACGATGACCTCGCGGTCTTTGGCTACGGCGGCCATCAGCAGCAACGTTCCGGCGGCGTTGTTGTTGGTCAGAATCGCCGCCTCGCAGCCGAAGAGCGTCCCGCAGATCTGAGTCAGGTGCTCGTCGCGCCGTCCGCGGCTGCCGTCATCGAGGTCGTATTCGAGATTGGAGTAGCCGGTCGTGATCGCCGCCGCGCGCGACCACACTTCGGCATCGATCGGCGAGCGGCCGAGGTTCGTGTGGATGATGATGCCCGTCCCGTTGACAACGCGGCGCAACGTCGATGCCGTCGCGGCGGTCAACGCGTTGCGAACTTCGTCGGCCGCGACGCCCGCGTCGAACGGCCGCCGCTCGTTTCGCAGCGCGTCGAGGTGCTCGACAACTGCATCCTTCACCGCGTCCCGTCCGAACTCGCGAATCGACATCGCGAAGGTATTGCCGGACAGGATCCGCTCCACCGACGGGATGCTCCGAAGCGCGGAATCTCCCGAGGATGGCCTCGATTTAGCCATGGGCGCGTATTGTATCGGGCAGACCGTGATCAAACAGGACGACGAGCTCGACAAGCTCGAAGAAGACATCCGCAAGCTGAAGAACAAGTACGACCAGTTCTTCGCCGGCATCCAGAAGTTGCCGCCGATGCACGAGCGGCGCGTGCTCGAGGTCTACATCCACGAGCTCGGCAAACAGAAGATGCGCGAAAATGCGCGCCGCTTTCGATATTCGCAGCTCCTCACGCGCTACAACCAGCTTCGCGAATTGTGGGGACGGAAGATGCGCGAGCGGGAAGAAGGTCCTCTCGATTTCCGGCGCCGGTCGGCCTTGTTGAACGCACCGAGCGAGCCGCGCGCGACGCCACCGCCTCCGCCTCGCGTAACGTCGCCGAAGCTCGATCCGTATGTAAAGGTGGCGCCGGGCACGAACGGCGAAGAGATCCAGCGGCTGTTCGGCGATATCGAAAAGGAACACCTGAAACTCGGCAGGCTGCCGAACATCACCATCGAGCAACTCAAATCAATGATCCAGAAGCAGAGCGATCTCGTGCGGCAGAAATATCATGTGGACGTCGTCGCCTTCCGTGTGGACGTCGTCGACGGCAAAGTGAAGTTGAAAGCGAAACCGATCCAGGAATGATGATGAAACGTCTCCTACTCATTGCGGCAACCGCGGCGCTGGCTTCCTGCGCCTCCGTCCACCATCACGATCAGAACCCGTACGCGAATCCGTTCTACGCGCGCTACCTGAACACCGGCTCGCCGCTCGACGCGCAGATCAGCGCGACGGTGAACGCGCTCCAGGCCAATCCGCGCTCGGCCAGCCTGCACAATCAGCTCGGCCAGATGCTGCTGCAG
>DATART010000287.1:0-5049 GCA_036264035.1 Thermoanaerobaculia bacterium
CGGCCGCCAGCCGCGTCGGCGGTCCAACGGCATTAAGTGCCGGCGTGGTTCGTTCAGGAACATTCCTTCCGGAATCTGCACTCGCACCGTGACACTTTTTCCACTTCTTCCCACTGCCGCAATTACAAGGATCGTTCCTGCCGATCTTGGTCATTCGCAAAATTGTAGGCGTCTTTCGACTACTCTATGGCCGGGTATCAAATACCAGGTGGCGTGAATTCCCTCCGCGACCGCTGCCGCGGTCGGAAACCACCGCGCGACCGTTAACCGGCGGTCGCTCGCTTCGCGCGCGACCGCCGGCTACCCTCCGAGTCGCCTCCGGCGACGTAGTTCCGCTTGCCGCTGTTACCCGCCGTGATCGTAGCCCGCCTCAATCCATAGATACCGCAGCGTGTTCGCGTCCCGGGCGCGCGTGACGGCGACGTGATGAACAAAGAGCAGCAGGCGGCGCAGCAGCGAGTGCGGGACGCCGTTTTTCTCCAGGTACTCGCGATGCGCGGCGACCGTCTCGAAGCTCATCGAGCGGAGGACGTTGTTCAGTCGCACGACGGTTCCCTGCACGCCTATCTCGCCGCGACGCAAGAGATGCCGGCGGTGGAAGAGGCGTACCTCGCCGTCGGTGACGCCGATGCGCAGCGGCTTCCCGGCGTACATCGGGATCGAGCGAATTCGAAATCCCCACGCGGTTTGCGCGCGCATCGCGTCGGTGATCTCGCGTGCGATCGCGTCGTCGACGACCTCGCGTTCGCGAACGATGAGCAGCCAGTCGTCGCTTGCGGCGTCGACGGCGCGATTCAATTCTGCGCGATGTTTCGAGAGGGGATCATCGAACGGAACGTCGAGCACGAGCTGTTCGATATGTTGCAAATGCGGCGTCAGCGCGCTCAGCTCCTCGGCATGCACATGCCCGAGCGTAATCACGCCGAGGCGCAAGAACTACTCCTCGACCTTCTCGTGAATGCGGATGATTCGCGAGGCGCGGCCAGTGGTCTCGTCGACTTCGATCATCGCGCCGGAGAGGCGGATGTCGCGTTTGGCGACTTCCAGCTTCTTTGGCGTGTTCATGAGGAAGCGGTAGAGCACCTCCTCGGGACGGAATCCGATGATCGAATCGTACGCGCCGCTCATGCCGACGTCCGTCTGGAACGCCGTACCGAGCGGCAGGATGCGCTCATCGGCGGTCGGAACATGCGTGTGCGTACCGACGACTACGGATACGCGGCCGTCGAGATGCCGTCCCATGGCCTGCTTCTCCGAGGTCGCCTCGCAATGGATGTCGACGACGATGACGTTCGCGGCGTCGCCGATCTCCTTCAACTCGCGATCGACGACGTAGAAGGGATTGTCGCAGGGCGGCATGAAGACGTTGCCCATCACCTGCACGACCGCCACGTTCACTCCCGCCGCCGTCTGCCGGATCACGCGTCCCTTGCCGGGATTCGCCTGCGGATAATTCGCAGGCCGAATTACGTGCTCGTAGTGCTCATAGTTGTCGACGAAATCCTTCTTGTCCCAGATGTGATTGCCCGAGGTGTAGGCGTTGATCGGGAGCTCCGACAGCTCCTCCATGATCGCCTCGGTCACACCAAACCCGCCGGCGGCGTTCTCGATGTTGACGATCGTGAAGTCGATCTTCTCGCGATCGACGACATGATTGAGCTTCTGATGCAGCGCCTTGCGTCCCGGCTGGCCGACGACATCACCGATGTAGAGGATGTTGATCATTTCGCGTAATCGACCGCCCTCATCTCGCGGATGACCGTCACCTTGATCTGACCGGGATACTGCAGCTCCGCTTCGATCTTGCGGGCCACGTCTTTGGACAGCCAGATCGACTGTTCGTCGGTGATTTTTTCGGCGTTGACGATAATGCGAAGCTCGCGCCCGGCCTGAATCGCGAAACTCTTCGAGACGCCGTCCATCGAGTTCGCGATCCCTTCGAGGCGTTCGAGACGATGCACGTAATTTTCGAGGATCTCGCGGCGCGCGCCGGGGCGGGCAGCGGAGAGCGCGTCGGCGGCGTTGACCAGAACCGCTTCGCCCGTGGTCGGGTCGTAGTCGCCGTGGTGGCACTCCATCGCGTGGATGATTTCGCGCTTCTCGTCGTACTTCTCCAGCACCTGGCGGCCAAGCTCGAGATGCGTTCCTTCCATCTCGCGGTCGATCGCCTTGCCGATGTCGTGCAGAAGTCCCCCGCGCTTGGCGATGGTGTCGTTGACGCCGAGTTCGATGGCCATGAGCGCAGCTAACTGCGCCACTTCCAGCGAGTGCATCAACACGTTCTGACCGTACGACGTGCGATAGCGAAGCCTGCCGAGGAGCCGGAGGACTTCGGGATGAATGTCGGTGATCCCGAGTGAGAACGCAGCCGCTTCGCCTTCCTCGAACAGCTTCTGATCGAGTTCCTGACGGACTTTCTCGACCAGCTCTTCAATGCGCGCCGGATGGATGCGGCCGTCCTGCATGAGGCGCTCGAGCGAGATGCGGGCGATCTCGCGGCGGATCGGATCGAAGCCGGAGAGGATGACCGCTTCGGGCGTGTCGTCCACGATCAGGTCGACGCCTGTGGCGAGCTCCAGCGCGCGGATGTTGCGCCCTTCGCGTCCGATGATGCGGCCCTTCATGTCCTCGCTCGGGAGATCGACGACGGAGACCGTGTTCTCGGCGACGTAGTCCGAAGCCATGCGCTGAATGGCCATGCCGAGGATCTTGCGGGCTTTGAGGTGACCTAGCTCGTTGGCCTCGGTCTCGATGCGCTTGATGATCTGCGCCGCTTCGAGCTTGGCGTCGTTTTCGATGCCGCGGATCAGCTCGCGCTTGGCTTCCTCGGTCGTCAGGCCGGCCACCTGTTCGAGTTTGTGGCGCTGCGCTTCGATCAACTCGCCGAGCTCGCCTTCGCGATGCTCCAGCGCCTTCTCGCGATCGCCGATGGCCCGGTCGCGTTTCTCGACCTCGGCCATGCGCGTGTCGAGCTGCTGCGTCTTCTTGTCGAGGTTCTCTTCCTTCTGCTGCAGGCGACGCTCGCTGACTTTCAGCTCGTCGTTCCGTTGCTGCGACTTGCGATCGAAGTCCGACCGCATCTGCAGAAGTTTCTCTTTGACCTCGAGGTCGGCTTCCTTCGTTTTCGACTCGGCGGCCTTGCGGGCGTCCTCGAGGATTCGGTCGGCATTCCGGCGCGCTTCGTCGAGCAGCGCGGCGCCGCGCTTGCGGGATACGGCGGCCCAGATGGTGGCGAGGACGATCGCCCCGGCCAGCCCGATGAGCACTGCAATCACATAACCATTGATACTCAAAACTGCACCTCCCCAGTCGGGAGGC
The DNA here is from genome assembly GCA_036264035.1 of Thermoanaerobaculia bacterium. Lineage (GTDB taxonomy): Bacteria > Acidobacteriota > Thermoanaerobaculia > Gp7-AA8 > Gp7-AA8 > JADGNZ01. Next base: position 3,319 of record DATART010000287.1, read on the forward strand.
TTGCGCTACTCGCGAGGAAATTCGGAGGACCCCGCCTGAGCCGTGTGTAGGATTCTTACTTGAACCTGCCGAAACAGGTGGGCGCTCTACCCGTGCCGTTTAGCTACCGTCTCCATATCCCGAACGGTTTCCCGCGCGGGACGACGGCTTGCACGCGGCGCGAAGACGCGAGCACCCGGAAGTAAGAAAAGCATCGGTTCAAGAGTTAGATCGTTCATCACGAACTCTGCAGGGACTCCGAAAACTGCCTGTCTTCAAACTGTGGCTCAGGTGATGATCTTCCCGAGCCGTTCCGACATTTCCTCTGTTTTCTCGATCCAGATTCCGACCGCATTGCTGCGTTCTTTTCTGTAGCGGGAAAACTCATCGGCGATATTGAGAGCCGCCAGGATGGCGATTTTCATTGGGTCGACCGTGGCAACCTTCGCCGCGACCTCGCGCATCCTGGAATCGACGAACCGCGCAAGCTCCGTTAAATAGTTCGGGTCTCCCTCTCCACGAACGTTGTACGTCTGACCAAAGATCTCGACGGAAGTCGAGTCGTATTCACCGTCCATCGAAAAAAATTACCAAGAACGAGCGGATTATAGCAGGTGAATTGGATCTGTCATTCCGAGCCGGCGGCACCCTGAAAGGGTAAAGCGCGGCGAGGAATCCCCGACTGTTAACCCGGAAGGGCGGTGGTGAGTAGCCGGGGATTCCTCGCCGCGCTTTACCCCGTCCGGGGTGCCGCCGGCTCGGAATGACAGCCCTCTTCACCCTTTCGATACCCATCCTGCATCCCTCCCATTTGCATCAAAACCGCACGTTGCTTTACGCTTCATTACCGCCTACATTGTCCTTGCGACTTCCCCATGGCCGTACTTGCCCGCCGTCTCGACACGCAGTTCCAGCTCCTCGAAGCTCCTCCGATCCTTAAGCCGCTGATTACTCCACAGATCGTAGAATCAGGTGAAGGCGACGCCATTCGCAACCTCCGGGCGACGCTGGAAGCCTCGATTGCATCAAAACTGACCAGTGGCTCGGAGCTGGTCCGCGCGGTCGCACGCCAGCGCCGCGACGAAATCCTGCCGACGACAATCCCGCCGCTCGATGCCCTCCTCGGCGGCGGACTGGCACGCGGCAAGATGACCGAGATCGCCGGCCGCGGCACACGCTTCTCGATCGTGATCGCCACCCTCGCCGCGGCGACGAGCATCGGCGAGGCGGCGGCGCTCATCGATGCGAGCGACTCGTTCGATCCGCAGCTCGCCGAGGCCGCCGGCGTCGATCTGGGAAGGCTGCTGTGGGTGCGGCCGCACACGATGAAAGAAACGGTGACCGCGGCCGAAATGACCGGCGCGACCGGCTTTCAACTCGTCATCATCGATGTAGGCGCGCGCCGTCCGCCGGGCCGCCGCGTTCCCGACGCGGCGTGGGTGCGCCTGGCGCGCGTGGCGGAGTCGCACGGCGCCACGATCCTCGTCTCCGCCCCATACGCCCTGACCGGCACGACCTCGGAAGCGATGATCCTCGCGTACGCGCCGCGCCCGCGCTGGCTGGGCCGCGGCAACGCGCCACGCGTCCTCGCGGGCATCGAGGCGAAGCTGAAACTCGAAAAGCATCGCCGTCTTCGTCCAGGGCAAACGACGACGGTGTTTTTTCAATGTGAAGAGGCAGCGTGTGGGGGGTGGGGAGTTGGGAGTGGGAGAAATGATTTGGTTGTGGTAGTCATGGGAGTCGGGGTTTGGG
>DATART010000333.1:0-7903 GCA_036264035.1 Thermoanaerobaculia bacterium
GCAAAGTTTCCAGCGAGGATCAGCCGACTTCCAGAATTCGTATGACGCGTCGCGTTCTGCTCTGAAGATGCATCCCCGCTGAAGAAAGGTGGGGATGCTCGTCATCGGGCCAACTCGGCGGCTCACCAGCTCAGCGATTCGGCGAAGTCCCTGTTTTCCTGGTCAGCTTCGACCAACGGCAGTAGCTTGCTGTCAGTTCCGAGGAAGAACAACTCGAACGGGATGCGGACGCTTCCGACGGCGCGGGCGAGGCGTTCCTCGTCGGCGCGTTTGACGCATTCGTCGAGGTGGGTCAGATCGCGAAGCTTCCACGCGGATAGGGCGCCATACGTCGCGACAACGTCGCCGAGCACTTCGAGATCGGACGGAGAAAATACATCGACATCCGGCTCGTTTTTCGGCGTGAAGCGCGGGTGTTGATGCGCACGATCGACACCGAGGTAATCATCGAACAAGGGGTCGTGATCGCCTGTCGGATTCGGCGACAGCGCGTCCTGAATCTGGCTGAGCGCGTTCGTCGGGATCGGACCGTTTTTCATGCAGTAGTAGTCGTCGCCGAGGATCGGCCGACCGTACCGTAGCAGATGCTTGCGGTCGGCAAAGTAGAGGAGCTTGACGGCTTTCAGTGTGTCGAGGTCCTTGACCCCGTGGGACACAAAAAACGCGAGCGCCTGAACGAGTTTTTCGGCATCGAACTCAAATCGAATCTGCGTCATGCGGTGTCCCTGCAAGGATAGTCGGAACAGATAGAAAGCAGGAAGAAGTTCCAGTCTAGCTCTAGAAATACCCATTCATCTCTACGCCTGGTATCGCGCGGCCGAGGGCGGTGAAGGTGCCTTGGGCAGCGATTTCTTTGGCGGCGGCGAGAAAGCCGGTCCATGCGGTTCGCGCGAGTGCGCCGCCGACGCTGATGCGGCGGACGCCGGCAGCGGCGAAGTCGGCGACGGTGGTGCCATCGGTGAATGTGGTCGCGAGGAGGTTGAACGGTTTGGGCGCGATGGCGGCGACGACGGTTTTGACGTCGGTCATCGCGCGAAGTCCTGGCGCGTAGACGCAATCGGCGCCCGCGGCCGCGAACGCCTTCAGGCGGCGAATGGTTTCGGCGAGGTCGGGGCGGCCGGCGATGAAGCCCTCGGAACGGGCGGTGAGGAGGACACCGGTGCCGGTTCGGTCGATCGCTGCACGCGCCGCTTCGATGCGGCGCACGGCGAGACCGAAATCGAAGAGAGGATTGTCCTTGTCGCCGGTGGAGTCTTCGATCGAGAGTCCGGCCACGCCGGTCGCGGCGGCGGCAGCGACGTTCGCCGCGACATCGTCAGGCTCGATGGCAAATCCCCCTTCGAAGTCCGCATTGACCGGCACGTCGACCGCCGCGGCGATGGCGCGGAAATGCGCGAGCGCTTCGTCGAGCGGAACGTGATTGTCGCGGCGTCCGGTCGACCAGGCGAACCCCGAACTGGTCGTGGCCAGCGCCGGAAACCCGAGGTGAACGAGAAGACGCGCGCTGCCAATGTCCCATGGGTTCGGGAGAACGAAGCATCCTGATTGGTGAAGTTGGCGGAAGCGGTCGGCCGTGCTCATCGCATGAGCATACGGCACGGGTAAGGAGAATGACGGCTACGAATCGTCGTCTTCGACATGCGGCGGGAAGCGCTGCCTTGCATGGAAGGCTTTGTCGAGGCCGATCCATTTGACGTTGTCGAGGGAGACGGTGGGGGCGCCGTCGGGCCAGTTGCCGATCGGGAGGTAGAAGTGGCCGTCGCCGAGGATTTTGTATTTGCGGACGAGGTCGCGCATGCTGGTGCAGCCGTTCTTGTGCGCCTTGAGACCGCGGATCTCCAGCTGCTCGCCGGTACGCTCGGCGGTTCCTTCAAAGACGCGGATCTCTTCGCAGATTTGCTTCATTTCTTATTGCTGTTGACCATTTTGCACCTATTGCAAAGATTGGGCACACATATTTCGCGAGACGGCAGCGTCCCCGCAGCTGGCGCCGAATCCGCATGCACTCGGGAGATGGTTCTGCCCAAGGTTCTGGTCGTCGAAGACGATGATGCAATCCGTGCCTTACTCGTGGCCGCGCTGCGCCGCGAGCCGTTCGAAGTTCACGCCGCCGTCAACGGTGCGGACGCGCTGACGCTCACCCGGGCCGGAGAGTATGCGGTCATCCTCCTCGATCTGATGATGCCGATGGTGACGGGCGTGGAGTTCCTCGAGGCGTTTCATGAAGCGAATCCGAAATCGCGCACGGTGGTATTCGTCATGACCGCATTCGACGACGTCACGGTCCGCCACATCGCGCCGTCGCTGGTGCATGGAATCGTGCGGAAGCCGTTTGACGTGCCGCAGCTCGTGGCCATGGTTCGCGAGGTCGCCCAGACGCGCATCGAAACCCCGAGCCGCGTCGCCGAGCTGCCGCTCCCGATCGAGGACGTGCTGCCGGTTGTCGAGCCGAACTGACTCACTCGTAGCGCAGCGCGTCGATCGGATCGAGGCGCGCCGCTTTGCGCGCGGGATAGAAGCCGAAGAAGATTCCGACGAAGGCTGCCACTCCGAACGACAGCGCGACCGAGGTCGGCGTCACCACGATCGGCCATTGCAGGAAGCGCTTGATGATGAGCGAGGCTCCAATGCCTAACGCAACGCCGACCCCGCCGCCGACGACGGCCAGCGTCACCGCTTCGAAGAGGAACTGCAGTAGAACATGACGCCCCTTCGCGCCGATGGCCATGCGGATGCCGATCTCTCGCGTGCGCTCGGTGACTGACACAAGCATGATGTTCATGATGCCGATACCGCCGACGAACAATGAGATGGCGGCGATGCAGATCAGGAGCACGCGCAGGATTGCTGACTGCTGGCCCGCCATCTGAGCGATCTCTTCCTGCGAGCGCATTTGAAAATCGGCATCGCCCCTGGGTGCGATGCGGTGGCGCTGCCGGAGCACGGCGTCCATTTCGTTCTGCGCTTCCTGCACCTGGCCGGCTGAGGCGGCGGACACCTGCAGCATGTCGATCCTGGTCTTGCCGGAAAGCCGCTTCATCACCGTGGTGTAGGGCGCCACGACGACGTCGTCCTGATCCTGTCCCTGCATATTGCCGCCCTTTTTCTCGAGGACGCCGGTCACTTTGAAGGGGACGTTCTTGATGCGGACGATCTGACCGACCGCCTGGCCGTCGGGAAAAAGATTGTCGGCGACCGTTTTGCCGAGGACGGCCACCTTCGATGCGCTCTTCACATCCTGGTCGGTGAAGAACGTACCGTCCGCAACGTTCCAGGAGCGGATGAGCGGGTAGTCAACGTCCACGCCTTGAATCGAAGTTCCCCAGTTCAACTCTCCGGCCACGATCTGGGCGGCAGACCGCACGGTGGGTGAGACGTACGCGACCGCGGGACATTCAGCCTTGATGGCATCCGCATCCTCGATCGTAAGGGTCGAGTTTCCGGTGAACAGGCGCGCGCCGCCGGAGGTCGATGCCCCGGGGAAGACCATGATGTAGTTCGTGCCCATGGCGTTGGTTGAGTTCTCGATCGATTTGGTGGCGCCGTTGCCGATGGCGACGACGGCGATGACGCATCCGACGCCGATGATGATTCCGAGCGCGGTCAGGAACGAGCGCATCTTGTTGCGCGCGATCGCTCGCAAACCGACCAGGATGATGTTGCTGAAGCGCATCACGGAACTCTTCATCGGGTCGCCTCCACCGGGATGGGCGCGGCCGGCGCCGCGATTCCCTGCACGTCAACGCGCTGCTGCTCCACTTTCTCGTCGTGCTGGATCACGCCGTCACGAACGGTGACGACGCGCTTGGCGTGTTGCGCGATGTCGGGTTCGTGCGTGATCAATACGACGGTCTTGCCGCTGTCGTTCAGCGATTGAAAGATCCCCATGATCTCCTCGGACGTGCGCGAGTCGAGGTTCCCTGTCGGCTCGTCGGCAAGGAGCATGGCGGGATCGGTGACGAGCGCGCGAGCGATGGCCACGCGCTGCTGCTGACCACCGGAAAGTTGCGACGGATGGTTGTGCTCGCGTCCTTTGAGACCGACACGGCGCAGCGCATCCATCGCTGCTTTGTGGCGCTCTTCGCGCGACCAGCCGAGATCGCCGTAGATGAGCGGGAGCTCGACGTTTTCGACGGCCGAGGTGCGCGCGAGTAGGTTGAAACTCTGGAAGACGAATCCGATTTTCGCGTTGCGAATGACGGCGCGCTCGTCTCGATCGAGAGTGGAGACGTCGATACCGTCGAGCTTGTACGTGCCGTCGGTCGGACGATCCAGGCATCCGAGGATGTTCATCAAGGTCGACTTGCCGGAGCCCGAAGGTCCCATGACCGCCAGGAACTCGCCCTCATCGACGAGGAGGTCGAGGCCCGCGAGCGCGCGGACTTCGACCTCGCCCATCGTGTAAACCTTGGTCAGGCCGTGGATCTCGATGACCTTGTCCGGCACTACCGCCCACCTCTGCCGCCGCCGCCGCCACCCGGACGTCCACCCACCGGGTTGCTGCTGCCCGGAGGCCCATTCGTATCAACCTTGGTCGTAGCCAGGCCGATGACGACGTTGTCGCCCGGTTTGAGATCGCCGGAAACGACCTGGGTGTAGTGCCCGTCGGTGATCCCGGTGCGGATCTCGACCGCGGTGAGTTTGTTATCCGCGGTGAGGACGTAGACAGTCTGCGGACGTTTGCGAGCAACGGGCGGAGCGCCAAGCCCGCCTGCAGCGCCGGCCACTCCAGGCGTTCGGTTGCCGAAGCGTGCCGCGCGCTCCTCGGGGCTCATGCCGCCGGCGGTCGATGTCGAGGTCTGTCCGTTCTGCCGATTGCGCCAACGGGCGGCGCGATCGGTCGATGTCGTTGCGGTCTGCGTTGATGTCGTCTCCGTCGTTGCCGTCGCGCCGGCGGTTCCTCCGCCGGACGTCGTGGCGGCGGTGCCGCCCGTTGCGGTTTCCGGCTTGAAGCGTAAGGCGCTGTTCGGAATGCGCAGGACGTCCGGCACCATGGCTACATCGATCGTGACGTTCGCGGTCATCTTCGGCCGCAGCTTCTCTTCCGGATTCGGCACTTCGATGATGACCGGATAGCTGACGACGTTCTGCGACACGGTGGCGTTGAGACGGATCTGCGAGATGCGTCCGCGGAACTCCTGATCGGGATAGGAGTCGACGGAGAATCGCGCGGGCTGGCCAACGGCGATGCGGCCGATATCGGACTGATCGACGTCTGCCTGCACCTGCATCTTGGTCATGTCCTGCGCGATGGAGAAGAGTGTCGGAGCGGAGAACGACGCCGCCACGGTCTGGCCGACGTCGTACTGGCGATCGACGACGATGCCGTCGATCGGCGAAACGATCTTCGTGTACTTCAGATTCGTGAGCGACGAGTTCAACGCTGCCGTTGACTGCTGCACCTGCGCGTTCGCCCCTTCGTACGCGGCGCGCGCGGAGTCGAGATCGGACTGCGGCGAAAGGCCCGCTTTGACGAGGCGCAACTGGCGGTCGTAGTTGATGCGCGTGTTCGCGGCTTCGACTTTCGACTTGGTTACGTCGGCCTGCCGCTGTTCGACCTGCTGCTGAAACGGCGTCGGGTCGAGCTCGGCCAGGAGCTGGCCCTTCGTGACGCGGCTGTTGAAATCGGCGTAAAGCCGGGCGATCACGCCCGACACCTGGCTGCCGACCTGCACGGTTGTAACGGCCGACAAGGTGCCGGTCGCCGTGACGGTCATAGTGATGTTGCCGCGGTCGACTTTCTCGGTGCGGTACTGCTCGTTCTTGTTGCCCGCGCCCTTGCAAAATGCCAGAGCACTAATCGTCAGAATCACTGCAAAACGTCTCACGCTGAAGACTCCCTCCGCGCTCCTTACGACCTGATTCCTCAGGCGTTGAACGAGCGCGCGCAGTGTAATGCACCGTTCCCGCCTACTCCGCCGCGCGGCAAGCCGCAACCGATTCGTGACGTGCGAATTCGTCCGGGCCGGCTCTGCTATGCTTCGCGGCCCATGGCGCTTTTTTCGACGAAAGACACTCCTCCGCAGCCTCGCAGCGCGGAGCCGCAGACCGCGCACAGCGGCACCTTTTTCGGTCCGAACGTGACGATCGAAGGGACGGTCACCGGCTCGGAACCGATCCTCATCGAGGGCACCGTCCGCGGCAAGATCAATCTCACCGGCGAGCTTCGCGTCGGTACGAAGGCGCGCATCGAGGCGACCGTCCACGCGAAGAACGTGACTGTGGAAGGGAAGCTGACCGGCGACGTTTCCGCGGATGAGCGCGTGGAGCTCGTGGCCAGCTCCACGGTCGAAGGAAACATCAAGGCGCCGAAGATCATCGTCGCCGAGGGCGCGCGATTCCGCGGATCGGTCGATATGGGATCGACGAAACCGAACGTATCCGCGGAGCCGCCGAAGAAGTAGCTGGCCCTTTCTGCAAATCCACACGGAGGAATCATGAGCACTCCCGCTCTGCGCGAAACGCGCGACTACAAGAATTACATTGACGGCCAGTGGATCGCCTCGGCCACCGGCAAGACGTTCGAGAACCGCAATCCGGCGAACGATGATGACCTCATCGGTACGTTCCAGGAGTCGAATGCAGACGATCTGAACGCGGCGGTCGACGCCGCGGATCGCGCGTTCCATCCGTGGCGCCTTACGCCCGCGCCGATCCGCGCCGACTATCTCTACGCGGTCGGCAACATCCTCAAGCGCGACAAGGAAGCGATCGCGACGGAGATGACGCGCGAGATGGGGAAGGTGCTGCAGGAGACGCGCGGCGACGTCCAGGAAGCGATCGATATGGCCTTCCTGATGGCCGGCGAAGGACGCCGCCTGCACGGCGTAACGACGCCCTCTGAGCTTCCCAACAAGTTCAACATGGCCGTTCGCATGCCGCTCGGCGTGGCCGGTCTGATCACGCCGTGGAACTTTCCGATCGCGATCCCGGCGTGGAAGTCGATGGCGGCGCTGATCTGCGGCAACACCGTGGTGATCAAGCCGGCATCGCAGACGCCGTTGTCAGTCGTGATGTTGGCGGAAGCATTCGCGGAGGCTGGGCTGCCGCGCGGTGTATTCAATGTCGTGACCGGCGGCGGAAAGGCAGTCGGCGAACCGATGCTGACGCATCCGAAGGTTTCAGTGATTTCGTTCACCGGATCGACGGACGTCGGCCGCGAGATTTCGATCGCCTGCGCGCCGCAGTTCAAGCACGTGCATCTGGAGATGGGCGGCAAGAACGTGATCCTGGTGATGGACGACGCTGACGTCGATCTCGCCGTCGATGGCGCGCTGTGGGGCGCGTTCGGAACGGCCGGCCAGCGTTGCACGGCGGCTTCGCGCATCGTGGCGCATCGAAAGGTCTACGACGAGTTTGTGTCGAAGCTCTCCGCGCGCGCGAAGGCGTTGCGCGTCGGCAACGGCCTCGACCCGCAGACGGACATGGGGCCGAACATCTCCGCGTCGCAGATCAAGACGATCTCGAAGTACGTGAAGATCGGCCAGGACGAAGGTGCAACGGTCACCGCCGGCGGCGCGACGCTGACTGATGGCGCGTTCGGCAAGGGCCACTTCCACCAGCCGACGGTGTTCGCCGATGTCACTCCGGACATGCGCATCGCGCAGGAGGAAATCTTCGGCCCGGTCACCGCGGTGATGCGCTGCGATTCGCTCGATGAGGCGATCGCGATCGGCAACGGCGTGAAGTACGGACTGTCATCGTCGATCTACACGCGCGACATCAACAAAGCGTTCGCGGCGATGCGCGACATGTACACCGGCATCTTCTATGTGAACGCCCCGACCATCGGCGCCGAGGTGCATTTGCCGTTCGGCGGAACGAAGCAGACCGGGAACGGACATCGCGAAGCGGGCGTAGCGGGTATCGACGTGTTCAGCGAATGGAAGTCGATCTACGTCGA
>DATART010000370.1:0-21571 GCA_036264035.1 Thermoanaerobaculia bacterium
CATCGGCTCGTGGATGCAGGGGTTGGCGCAGGGATGGCTCGTCTATCGCCTCACCGATTCGCCATTTCTCCTCGGCTTCGTCGCCTTCGCCAACTCGGCGCCGTCGCTGCTCTTCATGCTGCCGGCGGGCGTGCTGGCCGATCATCTCGATCGCTTGCGAACGTTTCGCGCGTCGCAGGTGACGCAGGCGTTGACGGCGTTGTTGATCGCGATCTCGATCTACACCGGTCACATCGCGGTCTGGCAGATCGTAGCCGCATCGCTGATCAGCGGCGTGGCGATCTCCTTCTCCGCGCCGGCATATCAGGCGATGGTGGTCGACCTCCTCGACGATCGCACGCGCCTCTCGAACGCGGTGGCAATGAACTCGCTGCAGTTCAATCTGTCGCGCGCGCTCGGTCCGCTGCTGGCCGGTCTGACGCTGCATGCGTGGGGCAGCTTCTGGTGTTTCTTCGTTAACGCGCTTTCGTTCGTGCCGCAGATTTTCGTGCTCGGACGGCTGCAGAAACGGCAGGTGCGCGCCGAACCGATCGGCGCGATGTCGACGCGGCTCGCGGAAGGTTTGCGTTACGTGCACGGCGACCGCGTCATGAAGTTGCTGCTCGCCATCGTCGCGATCATCAGCCTGCTCGGCTATCCGTACGTGACGCTGATGCCGATGGCGGCACGCATTCTCTACGCGCACGACGATGCGCGCGGCCTCGGCATCCTGATGGGATCGATCGGCATCGGCGCGCTCCTCGGCGCGCTGGCGTTGTCGGTGCGGACGCCGCGAAATCTGATGCGGATGATCATCGTCTCGCTCTCCGCGTTCGGCGTGGCCCTCGCCGCAAGCGGTTTCACACACGCGCGCCTGATCATCGTGCCGCTGCTCGCGATCTGCGGCTGCGCGATGGTGGTCTGCGCCGCGCTATGCAACACCGCGATCCAGAACCGCGTCCCCGACGCGATGCGAGGCCGCGTGCTGAGCATGTACACCTTCGGTTTCTTCGGCTTCCTCCCGTTCGGCAATCTGATCGCCGGCGCGATCGCGGAACATCGTGGATTACCGATGACGATGATGGTCCTCGGCGGAGGCTTGGTGGCGGCGGCGGTTGGTGCGATTGTGACGAACGCCCAGTCCCGTAATTAGTCCGTAGCGTTCAACCACAGAGGCACAGAGATCACTGAGGATTCCTCCGAGTCTCTGTGGTTCAACGCAATCAAACAGACCGTCACCCCAGCGAATCCAGGATCTCCTCGACCGTTGATCTCCGGCAGGTGTACATCGGCGTGTCGCGCTGCGTGAACTTCGACGACTCTGTTTCGCGCAGCTCCTGCACGAGGTCGAGGAATTCGGCAGCGGAGTCGGCTTCGAATGCGACCACGAAATCCTGGTCGTCCAGGCCGAAGGAGTACGTCGTGTTGATTTTCACGCGCGGGTATTTGTGGCCGATGGCGATGTGCTCGTTCATGATGCGCTGGCGTTCGCTCTGCGGGAGCAGGTACCAGTCGCGCGTCTTCACGAACGGGTAGACGAAGAGGAGCGGTTTCTTGCCCGGCACGATGCGCAGGCGGCGGCCCTCCTGTCCTTCGTGCACATGTTCGTCGACGTACTGAGAATGCTTCGTCATCGAAAAGTACGAGACCGGGATGTCGAGGTAACGGCCGAGGATCGACTTGTTGATGTCGGCGGCCATCTGCTGGAACGGATCGAGGTCATAGCCGATGCGCCAGAACATGAAATCGGTGTTCGGCTTGATTCCGACCGTCGAATACGGCAGGACCATCATCGGACCGGTGTGGCGGCGTACGATCTCCGCAAACTCCCGCTTCGCCTCCGACTTAACCTCGGCACTCTCGCGCCGCCAGGAACGATCGGTCTTGAAAAACATGAAGTTGACGAACTGGCGGGCAGGGGCGGCGGCCGCCGCGGGCGCGGGCTGAGTCTGTGGCTCGGTGATGGTAGTCATGCGCCGGATTCTAGCTCTGTTGCGGAAAGAATCCGATCCCTCACCGCCCCGCGGCGCCCGCCGCGTCGCGACGTTGATGGAGCCGGGCACGGCCGTAACTCCACCTGTTTGCATGAGTTGCAACGTATTGGTTACGGCGATCAAAACCGCGGTCGAATGTCAAGAGGCATGTGGAAAGTGCAAAGCGCTTTGGGCTATTGCACAAAACCGACTGCAAAGGATGTGTCTGATTTTGCTTAAGTACACTGAATGCAGTAGTTGCGACAATCCGCCCACGGAGTTGTGCAAAGCGGTCATAAGCGCGCATTTGGCGCGCTTTTCCGAGTTTTGCACAGGGCTTTCCGCAGCCTTTTCCACAGAATCTGTGAAAAGCGCCGGCGGCGTTGGCGACGCCGTCACGCCATCGCTCGTAAACGTCACGGCTGTCGATGGTTGACGCCGCGAGGGTGTCCGATCCGGCAGATGTTCCGACACCGCTGTCGACCCGATGCATCACGGATTGCCCCGTTGTCCGACCGCTCGTTCGCGGATCGCGTCGGGGCGTTGATGAAGGCGCGTTCGACATCACCATAGATTGCATCAGCCGCAACGATCGAGTAGAACCGCAAATGGCGCCTCCGCTTCAGCTGAATCACGCTAAGCTGAACCGTTGCCTAACTTACGTAAGTCGCCCACAGAGTTGTGCAAATCGCTGGAAAGCGCGTAGCTGGCGCGCTCTTTCGCGTTTCTCACAGCTCTTTCCACAGCCTTTTCCGCAGAAACTGTGCAAAGCCGGGATCGCCTTCGCGGACGAGGCGCGGCTGGTCGCCGGTAAAGTCCACGATCGTCGAAGGTTGACCTTCGCGAAGACCGGCATCGAGCAGCGCATCGAGCGCTTCGAACAAGTCGCGCGCGAGCATTTCAGGAGTCGTGATCGGCGGCTCGCCACTGCGGTTCGCGCTGGTCGAAACGAGCGGGCCGGTGCGGTCGAGAAACGCCCGCAACCACGCAAGATCTGGAACGCGGGCGGCGATCGTTCTTTCGCCCGACGCGAGAATCGCCGTCAGCGGAGCGGGCCAGATTCGCCGAAGTGCGTCCGGAATCGTGGCGCCGAGGGTTTCGAGTTGTTCGGCGGAGGAAGCGATGATGACGAACGGCTTTTCATCGCCGCGTTCCTTCATCGATCGGATTCGCGCGACCGCTTCGTTGTCCGTCGCCAAGGCGTGCAGGCCGTAGATCGTGTCGGTCGGCAGCAGTGCCACGCCACCGGCGCGGAGCACGTCCGCAATTTCGCCGAGCACCTCACTCGACGGTTCGCCTTCGACGCGCCAACGCTTCATCGACGCGCCCTGGCCGGCCGTCCGCGCGCGCCTTCCAGCAGTTCGCGCGCGTGCATCACCGCCGACGCGGGGATCGATTCGCCCCCGAGCATCCGCGCCACTTCGCTCACCCTTTCGTCCTCGGACTCCAGCTTGCGAATGCGCGCGCGCGTGTGGCCGGCGGCGTCCTCCTTCCAGACAAAAAAGTGCGTCGTGCCGAAGCTGGCGATCTGCGGCAGGTGCGTGACGCAGATGACTTGATTGCCGCGGGCGAGCTCCTGCAACTTTCTGCCTACTACCTCGGCCACGCGTCCGCCGATGCCGGCGTCGATCTCGTCAAACACCAGCGTCGCGGCCGCGGCTTTGTTCGACGCCTTGAAAAGCGCCGCGGCGATGGCGAGCTGGATCCGTGAAAGCTCGCCGCCCGATGCGATGCGCTGCATCGGCTTGGGCTCTTCGCCGCGATTCGGCGCGATGAGGATTTCGATGCGGTCGATGCCGTGCGGCGCGGCGTGATCGCGCGAAGGATCGGCGGCGTCGACGACAACCTTCACCGTCGTCCGTTCCATGGCCAGGTCGTTCAGTTCCGACTGAATGGCCGTCTCGAATTTCCTGGCTGCTTTTTTTCGCGCCGCCGACAATCCCTCGGCCGCGTTGCGCCACGCCGCGAAGCGCTGCTCCTCGATCCGCTGAAGTTTGTCGACGCTGGTCTCGTAGTCGCTGAGCCGCTCGAACTCGTCCTGGATCGCGCCGAGGTGGGCGAGGACGGCCTCGACGGAGCCGCCGTACTTTTTCTTGAGACGTTCGATCGTGACGAGGCGATCTTCGATCTCTTCGAGCCGTACCGGATCATGGCGCACTGAATCGGAAAGTCGCGAAAGTCCGCGCGAGGTCTCCTGCAGCCGGTAGATGGCGTCGGTGATCTCGGCGGAAATCGTGGCGATGTCGGCGATCTCTTTTGCCAACGGTTCTACGAGGTGAAGAGCGCGCGAGAGCTGCGCGAGCGCGGACGACTCGTCGTCATCGACCAGCGCAAACGCGCCGCTGGTGGCCTCGGCCAGCTGCCGCGCGTTTGCGAGCATGCTCCGCTCGCCGCGCAGCGACTCCTCTTCCGCCGGATCGATTTTCGCCGCGGCGATCTCGTCGATCTGATAGCGAAGCAGGTCAAGGCGCAGCGTTCGATCGCGTTGCGCGTCGGTCAATTGGCGCAACTGACCGGCAGCCTCGCTCCACGCAGCATGCGCGTCGCGCGTAGCGCCAAGGAGCGCCGCGTGATCGCCATAATCGTCGAGCAGCTCGCGATATCCCTGTCCCGCGACGCGCCCGTGCGACTCATGCTGTCCGTGGATTTCCAGGAACGCGTCCATGGCCAGGCCGAGCTCGCGCACCGACAGCGGCGAACCGTTGATGAGCACCCGCCCACGGCCGTTCGTGGCAATTTCCCGCTTGACGATGACTTCGAGATCGGAGGCATCGACGCCGATTTCATCGAGCGCATCGCCCGCCGCGCGCGGCACATCGAAAACAGCCTCGGCCGTCATGCGATCCGCGCCACCACGGATCATTTCCGTCGACCCGCGGGCGCCGCGCAGAAACTCCAGCGAGTCGATCAGCAGCGATTTCCCCGCCCCCGTCTCACCCGTCAGCACGTTCAATCCCGCCCCAGGCTCGATCGCGAACTCCTCGACGATGGCGAGATTGCGGACTTTCAGATACGTGATCACGGCCCGGAAAGTCTAACGCCAGCAGCGCGGCAGCAACTTTGCTTTGGTACCAGACAGAACGGGAGAGGTTGATGATGAAACGTTTGAGCATCCTTGCGATCGCGGCGCTGGCCGCGGCCGCGTGCAATCGCGAACAGGCGCACGAGACGAAAGAGAAGGCGCAGAACGCGGCGACGAAGGTGGTGCAGAAGGTGTCGGACACGCTCGATGTCTCGACGCCCCTCGGCGGCAAGGAGCCGCCGCCGACGCAGCAGGAACTCGATCGGCAGCGCTTCGATCAACAGTGGCGTCAGTTGCAGTCGTTCCGCGCGCAACAGGCGGCGGCGCAGGCCGCGGCGCGGCAGCAACAGGCCGCTGCCGCGCAACCGGCCGCGCAGCAGACGTCGACGCAGCCGCTCAACGTTCAAATCGTGCACGGGATGAAGGAATCGTTCAAAGGTCTGGATGCGAATGCGATCAACGCTGCTCCGGTGAATCTTCCGATCACGGGCGACGTCCGCGGCCCGTCGGTGCTGCGGACGCAGGTGTATCTCGACCGCGCGCACTTCTCGGTCGGCGCGATCGACGGACGCTGGGGCCGCAATTCGGCGATCACCGTCTGGTGGTGGCAGAAGGCGCACGGACTCGAGCCGACCGGCGACGTCGATGACGCAACATTCCGCTCCATCGCCCAGACCGCGGGCGCCGCCCCGGTTGTGACCACCTACACGCTGACCGCGGACGATACGAAAGGTCCGTTTGTCCACATCCCCGACAGTCCGTACGACAAGGCGAAGCTGGATTGCCTCTGCTACGAGTCGATGCGCGAGGAGTTGGCGGAACGGTTCCATTGCACCGAGGATTTTCTGGAGCTTCTGAATCCCAACGTCAAGATCAATGACCTGCAGGCCGGCGCCACGATCAATGCGCCGAACGTGCGGCCTTCTGTGACGCAGGATCAGCCGGACATCGCCAAAGTCGTCATCTCGATCGCCGGCAATTCGTACAACGCGTTCGATGCGAACGGCAACGTCATCTTTCACGCGCCGACGACACTCGGATCGACCTACGATCCGTCGCCCGACGAGACCGTCCACGTAGTGAAGATCGTACCGATGCCGCACTTCCACTACGATCCGACTCTGTATCACGAGGTGCCGGACAGCGATCCCGACGCGCACCTGAACCCCGGCCCCAACTCGCCGGTCGGCGTGGTGTGGATGGCGCTGAGCAAGGCCCACTACGGCATGCACGGGACGCCCGATCCCGACTCGATCGGCTACGCCTCGTCGCACGGCTGCGTGCGGCTCACGAACTGGGACGCGCAGGAAGTCTCGCACCGCATCCGCGAAGGCGTGCCGGTGTCATTCGTCGACACGACGTCGAAGCACATGCCGGACGTGGCGAAGAAGTAACCCTGGGAGCGCGGGCGTCCCCGCCCGCTGTTGAGGGCCGAAGCGAGTTCTGCGGGCGAGACGCCCGCGTTCCCGGGAATCCCCATGCGTGGCAATGGCGGTACTTCGTCTAGAATCGCCACACCGTCATAAGACGCGCATCGTTGCCGCTCGCGGCTTCCAATGGACTGGGAGAGTTTCTTCC
Source organism: Thermoanaerobaculia bacterium (assembly GCA_036264035.1). Classification (GTDB taxonomy): domain Bacteria; phylum Acidobacteriota; class Thermoanaerobaculia; order Gp7-AA8; family Gp7-AA8; genus JADGNZ01. The sequence continues at coordinate 6,553 of DATART010000370.1, forward strand.
TCGACAATCTTTCGCTCATCGAACGCGTGATCGCGTTCGTCTGCCGGAAGTACGGCCTCTCGGGCGCCGATGCCGAGGATTTCGGGTCGGCGTCGAAGCTCAAGATCATCGAAGACGACTACGCCGTCCTGCGCAAATTCGAGCGTAAGTGCTCTCTTGCTACGTACTTGACGATCGTCATCCAGCGCCACTACCTCGACCAGAAGATTCACGAGTGGGGGAAATGGCGGCCGTCAACGCGGGCCAGGCAGGGAGGCGACGCGGCCATCTTCCTGGAACGCCTGATCAGCCGTGACGGCCTCGGAATTGGGGAAGCTTCGACGATTGTCCGTCAAAAATTTACAGAACTCGATGAGCGGGCCGTGGAAAAGCTGGCCGCATCGATCGTGATGCGGCAGCCGCGCAGGCAGTCGAGTATCGAGCGGACGGAGGAGATGCGCGAGCCCGCGTCAGAGGCATCGGCGGAAGACGAGTTGCTGAGTGGCGAGCTCGAAGTCGCGGCACGCCGCGCCGGCATGGTGCTGAACCGCGAGCTCGACCGCCTCCCGCCCGAGGACAGATTGATCATGAAGCTTCGATTTATCGACGCGATGAAAGTATCCACGATGGCCAGAATGCTGCAGGCCGATCAGAAGCAGCTCTATCGCCGCATCGACCGGCTCGTGGCCGCATTGCGCGAAGCCCTTCTTGGCGCCGGCGTGGCGATGAGCGACATTGGAGACATGCTCATCCGCGGCGCCGATGCCCTGCACATCAATTTGGTGTTGCCCGACCCGCCGCCGGGAGAAGAACCGTCGTGACCATGCTCCTCGCTCACCCGGAAGCCGAAGACCTCGGCCGCTTCGTCGAAGGAACGCTCGACGAGCCTGAACGCGCGTCCATCATCCAGCACATCGCCGACTGCGACGATTGCCGCATGTCCGTCGTCGACGCCGCGGAGTTCACCGAGCCGGCGGCCGCGCAACTGAACCGCAATTGGTGGATGGGAATCGCCGCGGCGCTGATACTCGTCGCGGCGATCGGAACGTTGACGTATCAGCGGTTCCACGTTCGGCTGGGCGATGTCAAACAAGAATATGCGAAGGTCAAGAATCGTCCATTGGAAGCGCGCCTTAGCGGATTTGATTACGTGCCGCACGTCGTCAAGCGCGGAGGCGACGATGACGACCACGACACACAACTGGACGTCATGAAGGGCAAGGCGGCCGAACTGATGGAACTTCAAGGTACCGACGCGAAGACGCTTCACGCTCGCGGAATCGGATTCCTGCTCGCCGCCGACGATCCGAAGAAATCGATTCCCGATCTGCAGGCCGCCGCAGAACGCGATCCGAACAATGCGACGTATCAAAACGACCTCGCGGCGGCAATGATCGCGGCCGGTTCGAACAATCCGGCGATCCTCCAGCGTGCGCTGGCCGCGTGCGATCGCGCGCTGCACATCGACTCCCGTTCGCCCGACGCGCTATTCAATCGCGCCGTGGTGCTGCAGGATCTCGGTCGCGATGCTGAGGCGTTGGCGGCATATGAGCAGTACCTGAAGGTTGATTCCACGTCATCCTGGGCCGCGGAAGCCCGCCAGCACATCAGTGACCTCCGCCCTCTTTCCTGAATTTCGCCGCGTTACACTTCGTTCTCCACGACCTCGATGTTCGACAAGTTTCACGATGAATGCGGCGTCTTCGCCGTTCTCAACCATGAGAACGCGGCGAACATCGTCTACCTCGGACTCTACGCGCTGCAGCATCGCGGGCAGGAGAGTGCGGGGATCGCTTCGGTGTCGTCGGATCGGCGGCGGTCGGAGACGAATATCGGCGCGTCGATTGGATCGAGCGGGGCGGGGGAGCAGATCATTGCGCCGGGCACGCAACAGATCCACTCCGAAAAGGAGATGGGATATGTCGCCGAGATCTTCACCGAGGAGCGGCTGAAGAGACTGCCGGGCGACATCGCCATCGGGCACGTGCGCTACTCGACGGCTGGCGGTTCGATGCTCTGCAACGCGCAGCCGCTGGTGGCGTCGACGAGCAAGGGGCCGATCGCGCTCGCGCACAACGGGAACCTCGTGAACGGTGCGGAGATCCGCCGCCGGTTGGAAGCGGACGGCGCGATTTTCAACACGATGTCGGACACCGAGGTCATCGTCCATCTCATCGCGCGGTCGAAGGCGCGTGATCTCGAAGGCGCGCTCGTCGATGCGTTATCGCAGGTGAAAGGCGCGTACTCGATCGTGTTGCTGGCGCCTGGACGCGTGTACGCAGCGCGTGACTCATACGGCTTCCGTCCACTCGTCCTGGGCAGGCTCGGCGAATCGATCGTCGTGTCATCGGAGACCTGCGCGTTCGACCTGATCGAGGCGACGACGATTCGCGAAGTGCGCGCAGGCGAAGTCATCGCCATCGAGTGCAGCGAGCCATCACCGCGCGTCCGGCTGGTGCACCAGTTCACGGCGTCGCGGGAGGCGCGCTGCATTTTCGAGCACGTCTACTTCGCGCGTCCCGACTCGGTGATCTTCGGCAACAACGTGGCCGAGGTGCGGAAGCGGTTCGGCGCGCAGCTGGCCAGGGAGCATCCGGTCGGCGCGGACGTCGTCATCCCAGTGCCCGACTCCGGAGTCTTCGCTGCCCTCGGCTATGCGCACGAATCGAACATCCCGTTCGAGTTCGGCCTGGTGCGCAATCACTACGTCGGCCGGACGTTCATCGAGCCGAAGCAATCGATCCGCAGTTTCGGGGTGAAAGTGAAATTGAATCCCGTCCGCGAGATCGTGGAGGGGAAGCGCATCGTCCTCATCGACGACTCCATCGTCCGCGGCACGACGTCGAAGAAGATCGTGCGGATGCTGAAGGACTTCGGCGCGCGCGAGGTGCACATGCGCATCTCCTCGCCGCCGACGACCGGGCCGTGCTACTACGGAATCGACACCCCGCAACGCCGCGATCTCATCGCCAGCGCGCAGTCGGTCGACGAAATCCGCGACTTCATCGAAGCCGATTCCCTCGGTTATCTTTCCGAGGAGGGGATGCTCGTCGCGGTGCGAAACGACGACGATCCGCGCCGGCTGTACTGCACGGCGTGTTTCACTGGGAAGTACCCGGTCGTGCATGAAGAGGCGGAAGTCGGGGCAGCGTTTTCCGCCTGAGCCGCCGGAGGCGTAGTTGGAAGCCGTGCGTCGCGGACAGCGAAGGATCTCAAGATGTGCAACTCCGGCTGAAACCCAGTGGGTTCAACGGCTTGGGAGTTAAGGTCCAACCTTGAAAAGTTAAGGTCCGACCTTGAAAAGTTAAGGTCCGACCTTGAAAAGTTAAGGTCCGACCTTGAAAAGTTAAGGTCCGACCTTGAAAAGTTAAGGTCCGACCTTGAAAAGTTGGGGTCCGACCCCGAAAAGTCAGGGTCCGACCCCGAAAAGTCAGGGTCCGACCCCGAAAAGTCAGGGTCCGACGTTAAGGGCGGACTGTCGGACCTTAGAAACTTAGCATTCGACCCTGATTTCTTCACAACCTCTGAGCCGTTAGGGGACGCCGAACGATCTCAAGATGTGCAACGCTGGCTATTCAGCTTCGCCGTCTCAGGATGACAGCCCGGATGACAGCCGCACCACCCGCTCCTCAAGCGGGTACTCCGCCAGACAATCGGGTATCGCCGCCGCGGCGACGGGGCGGCTGAAGAGGTAGCCCTGCGCGGCGTCGCAGTTGCGGCGGCGGAGGAAGGAGAGCTGCTCCTCGGTCTCCACTCCCTCGGCGATCACGCGCAGTTTCAGTGCGCGGGCGATGCCGACGACGGCGGAGACGATGGCGGCATCGCCTTCGCTCGTGGCGAGGTCGCGGACGAACGCGCGGTCGATCTTCACCGCGGTGATTGGGAAGCGCTTCAGATAGTTGAGCGACGAATAGCCGGTGCCGAAATCGTCGATGGCGATGGAGACGCCGAGGTCGCGCAGCGCCTTGAGCACTTCCACCGTCGATTCGGCGTTCTGCATCGCTGCGGTCTCGGTGATCTCCAGCTCCAGCGCGCCGGCGTCGAGACCCGTTTCGGCGAGCACGTTGCGCACGCTCTGGACGATGTCGTACTGCTGGAATTGGCGCAGCGACAGGTTCACGGACATCATCGGAAGATCCAGTCCGTCCGCCTGCCACGCGCGCATCTGGGTGCAGGCGGTGCGCAGGACCCATTCTCCGAGCGGGAGGATCAGGCGGCTCTCCTCGGCCAGCGGGATGAACGCCGATGGATGCACGAGTCCGCGCTCCGGATCGTTCCAGCGCACCAGCGCTTCGACGCCGATGACGTTGCCGTCGGTGAGGCTGATCTGCGGCTGGTAGTGCAGGACGAGCTGTCCCTCGATGATGGCGCGGCGCAGGCGCGTTTCGAGCGACAGCCGCTCCACGGCGCGGCGCTTCATGTCGTCAGTGCAGAGCTGATAGGTGTTGCGGCCCGCTTCTTTCGCGCGATACATCGCGCTGTCGGCGTTGCGGAGCAGCGACTCAGCATCGGCGCCGTCGTCGGGATAGAGCGCGATGCCGATGCTGGCGGAGATCTCGATCGACGTCCCCGCGATCGCCAACGGCTGCTCGATCGCGCTGCGCACTTTCTCGGCGACGTTGACCGCGTCTTCGGGCTGGCGCAACTCCGAAAGGATGATCGTGAACTCGTCGCCGCCGAGGCGCGCCACCGTGTCGTATTCGCGGATGTTGGCGCTGAGACGCGTAGCCATCTCCAGCAGCAGCTCGTCGCCCATCTCGTGCCCGAGGGTGTCGTTGATCGACTTGAAGTGATCGAGATCGACGAACATCACCGCGAGCGACTTGCCGGAGCGACGCGCGCGCGAAATACTCTGCGTCAGGCGATCGGTGAAGAGCTTGCGGTTCGGCAGGTTCGTCAGCACGTCGTGATACGCGTGGAACTCGATCTGTTCCTCGGCGCGCTTCCGGTCGCTGATGTCGACGACGGTGGTGTGGACGCGGTCGCCGGCCAGCGTCAGGTTCTTGAGCGCCCAGATCGGCTGGCCGTCCTTCTTCCGCAGCTCCACCTCGACGCTGTTGAGCGTCTGCGCGTCGTAAAGCATCGACAGCAACTCCGTGCGCTCGCCGGGCCGGACGAACAGCTCGCCCGCGTCGCGCCCGACCAATTCCGAGCGTTGAAATCCGAGCATCGCGGCGTACGTGAGATTGCAGTCGACGATCACGCCGCGGAGATCGGAGACGCAGACGCCGGCGGCGTTCTGCTCGAACAGGAGCCGATAGCGCAACTCCGATTCCCGCAACGCCGCCTCGGCCGCGAAACGCGACGTGACGTCGCGGAAGCTCCAGACGCGCACGTTCGCGACGCCTTCGATGGTGCGGCCGATCGAGTAGCGCTCGAAACGGCGCCCGTCCTTGAACTCGATCAGCTCGAAGCTTTCCGCATCCGGTTGCGCATAGAGCGTATCGATGGTGCGAAGGAAGTGATGCGGATCGAGCAATTGATCGAGGACGTGAGTAATGAGCCCGCGGTCATCGCTCGACTCGAGCAGTCCGGCGGGGATGTGCCACATGTCGGCGAAGCGTTTGTTGTACGTGAGGATGCGGCCGCCGTCGCCGATGACGAGGATGCCGTCGGCGGTGGAATCGAGCGTCGATTCGAGCAGCGTCACGGCCTTGCGGACTTCGCGCTCGGCGTCCTTCTGCTCGCGCATGTCCCGGCCGAGGATGACCACGCCGGCCGGCTCGCCGTGCTGCAGGACCGGCGCGAGCGACATCATCAGATCGACTTGATGGCCGTCGGACGCGACGAAACGGCGCTCCATGTTGCGAATGCTGCGGCGGCGAATCGAGTCGCTGAACGGATTGTCGTCGCGTGTTTCGAGCAACTCATCGAACTGACGTCCCACGAGCGACTCTGCGCGATAGCCGAGGACGCGTTCCGCCGCGGCGTTCGCAAACTCGATGCGCCCGGAGCGATCGCAGACGAAGAGCACGTCGGCCATCGTGCCGATGATTTCCCGCGCCGCCAGCGATGGCGTGATCGCGACAAGGTCGTATTTTCGAAAGGCGACCGCGCCGATGACGACAAAGCCGAGCAAGGCGACATAGCCGAACGGGTAAACGGCGATGCCGAACTTCGGCAGGTAGTCGACGCAGCCGAGGTAGGCGACGGCGAAAGCGATCAGCAGAAGGCGGATTCGTTTCTTCTCGATGCCGCGCGACTTCGGATAGGCGCGGACGAATTCGGCGAGCGAAAAAATCAGGTAGCCGAAAAAGAAAAGGAGGAATGGCGGCGCGATCAGCAGGCTGTAACGCGGGTAGTAGCCCCACCAGAACTGCTGTACGCGTACGACCAGCACGCCCGTGACGCCGAGGAAGGAGAAGACGGCCGCCATCGCCCACGCGGACACGATCGCGCCGCGGCGCTCTTTCGCGATGCGCAACATCTCCGCGGTGAAGTGATAGATCGACGGCGCCAGAAACGGTACGCCGAAATAGGCCGCGCGCGACCAGAACAGCGCCGTGGCCGCGTCCTTCGCGCAGTACATGAAGGTGAACGCAACGAGCCACACCGAGGCCGCCGCGGTCATCGCGAAGAACCCGCCGGCCATGCGCGACGGCCGGCGCACAACCACGCTCACACCGAAGAGGAGCATCAGTGCCGAGGTAACGAGCGTCGGCACCGCGGACGGCGAAAAACCGTAGCGGGTTGAATCGAGGATAGGAAGCAACCGAAAGACCTCGCGATCTACTGGGAAGCGACAGTTTGCAGGACGCGCAAGCATTTGTCGAACGGTTGCGCGCGATAATCTCCCGCTCAATGCCGTCCGTCGTCATCGCCGGTGCCGGAGTGATCGGCGCGAGCATCGCCTGGCACCTCGCCGCGCGAGGCGTGCGCGACGTGGTCGTCGTCGACCGCGGCGACGCGCCCGGCGCGGGCAGCACACCGCGCGCTACCGGCGGTTTTCGCGCGCAATTCGCCACGGCCGCGGATATCGCGCTGTCGCTGCTGTCGCGCGAGAAGTTGCGCCGTTTCGAAGACGAGATCGGCGTCGATTCCGGCTACCGGCCGTACGGCTATCTCTTCATCGCCCGCGGCGAGCAGGCTATGGCGCAGCTGCGGATCGCGAACGAACTGCAACAGGCATGCGGCCTGGCCGAGGCGCGTGTCATCGATGCGGATGAAGTGCGGAGGATCAATCCGGCAGTCGTCGATGAGGCGATCGTGGGCGGCACGTTCTGTCCCACCGACGGTTTCATCCGCGCTATGAAAATCCTCGGCGGATACGTCGCTGCCGCGCAGCGCCTCGGCGTCCGATTCGACTTCGGCGTGACGGTGCGCGGCATGCGCATCGAAGGCGATCGCATCGCGGCGTTGGAGACTTCGCGCGGCGACATGCTCGCGGACGTTTTCATCAATGCCGCCGGCGCATGGGCCGGCACCCTCGGCATCGACGTTCCGGTCGCGCCGCTGCGCCGCCAGGTCGCGGCGACGATCGAGACGGACGTCCTTTCCGACACGATGCCGATGACGGTGTGGGCTGACGACGGTTTCCACTTCCGCGTCCGCGATCGCCGCGTGCTGCTGCTGTGGCCCGACTCACCGCCCTCGAGTTTCGACGCCACATTCGATCCTTCCTGGCTGCCGCAAGTGCTGGCGTTCACGAAGGCGAGGATCCCAGTCCTTCGCGATGTCCCCATCGATCCCGATGCGTGCTGGGCGGGTTTGTACGAGATGTCGCCCGACCACCACGCGATCCTCGGCCGGGCAGCTCTCGCCAATCTCTATCTCGCCAATGGCTGCAGCGGACACGGCGTCATGCACGCGCCCGCGATCGGGCAGGTTCTTGCCGAGTTGATTCTCGACGGACGGTCGTCGATCGATATTCACTCGCTGCGGCCGTCGCGGTTCGCGGAAGGTGCTGGCATCGAAGCTGGCTCGCTGCTCTAAAACCAAGTCACGGTTTTTTTTTCGAAGGATCACGCATCCAATGCCGCATGAAACGATTCGATCCGCGGCTCTACCAGATCGGCGCGCTGACGCTGCTCCTGCTCTACGGCATCTTCGCGCTGAACTTCGATGTGACGCTCTTTCGCGCGGTGCTGCTCCTCGGCGTCGCGATCGGAACGCAGGCCATTTGCAGCCGGATCAGAAACGTCGCATTCGATCCGCGCAGCGCCGCGATTTCCGGACTTTCGTTATCGCTCCTGCTGCGCAGTGAATCGATCGCGCTGCTGATCGTTGCCGCGGTCATCGCCATCGCCAGCAAGTTCGTCATCCGCGTCAACGGCAAGCACATCTTCAATCCGACCAACGGCGCCATCGTGGCCATGATGCTGATCTCGAATCGCGTCTGGGTATCGCCCGGGCAATGGGGCAACGTCGCGTTCTTCGGATTTCTCATCACGTGCATCGGCGGACTGGTCGTCAACCGCGCGGCGCGCAGCGACGTCACATACGCGTTCATCGTCTTCTGGAGCGCGCTGGTGATCGGACGATCGCTGTGGGTCGGCGAGCCGCTGACGATTCCGTTTCACCGGCTGGAGAGCGGCGCGCTGCTGCTCTTCACCTTCTTCATGATCTCGGATCCGAAGACCACCCCCGACTCGCGGACAGGACGGATCCTCTTCGCCGCGCTCGTCGCGTTCGGCGGCTGGTACATCAACTACAGGCTCTTCCGGACGAACGGGATTCTCTGGTCGCTCGCGGCCACCGCGATTGTCGTCCCCATCATCGACGCGCTGTTGCCGGCGACGCGCTATCGGTGGCATCGCGAAACCGCGCCGGCCGCTCCGCAACATCATCAACTCGCAACCGCAGCTTAAGGAGGCACTCATGCTCAAACGCAGCTTCATCCTCGTCACCACGTTGTTCATTGCCGCACAGGCGCACGCGTTCTGCGGCTTCTACGTCGCCAAAGGCGACACCAAGATCTTCAACCGCGCATCGCAAGTGGTCATCGTCCGCGACCAGGATCGAACCGTCATGACGATGGCTAACGACTTCCAGGGGAGCGCGCGCGACTTCGCCGTCGTCATCCCCGTGCCGACGAAGATCGAGCGCGGCCAGATTCACGTCGCCGAGAAAGCCCTCATCGATCATCTCGACGCGTACTCGTCGCCGCGGCTCGTCGAGTATTTCGATCCCGATCCCTGCGAACCGCCGATGCCGCCGATGGCCATGCGCAACGCAGTCTCGGAGGCGATTACGGTGACGGCAAGCGCTCCGGCGCGCGCCAAGAGCCTCGGCGTCACCATCGAGGCGAAGTACACCGTCGGCGAGTACGACATCCTCATCCTCTCCGCGACACAGAGCAGCGGACTGGCAACGTGGCTCACCGAGAACGGCTACACGCTGCCGAAAGGCGCGGCGCCCGTTCTCGGCAGCTACATCCGCCAGAACATGCACTTCTTCGTCGCGAAGGTGAACCTCGGCGAGCAGGCCCGGCTCGGCTTCAACTACCTCCGTCCGCTTCAGGTCGCGTATGAGTCGCCGAAATTCATGCTGCCGATCCGCCTCGGCACCGTGAACGCGAACGGCGCACAGGAGCTGTTCGTCTACGCGATCACGACCAAAGGCCGCGTGGAGACGACCAACTACAAGACCGTGAAACTGCCGAGCGACGTCGACGTCCCGCTCTTCGTCCGCAAAGACTTCACGCCATTCTACAAAGCGCTCTTCACCGAGCAGGTCAAAAAGGAAGACACCAGCGCTGTTTTTCTTGAATACGCCTGGAACATGAGCTGGTGCGATCCATGCGCATCCGAGCCGCTCTCGCAGGACGAGCTGCGCAAGCTCGGCGTCTTCTGGCTCGATGCCGGCAGCAACGTCTTCCTCACGCGGCTGCACGTCCGCTACGACCGCGAGCACTTCCCCGAGGACCTCGTGTTTCAGGAGACGGGGGATGAGCGGCAGTTTCAGGCTCGCTACGTTCTTCACCATCCCGCGAAAAGCGGCCAGTGCGATGCCGCCATCGCGTACCGGCGTGAGCTCCATCAGCGTCAGGAACGCGAAGCGCAGAACGTCGCCGAGCTGACCGGATGGAACGTCGACGACATGCGCCACAGGATGCACCTCGACACCGCCAGCGCCGCTCCCGCGGAAAAGAAATGGTGGGAGAAGATTTGGTGATGTTCACCAATCGCTGACGAACTCGCGGCGAGGCAGTGCGTACATTGGCGCATTCGAAAGGAGAAGCCAATGAAACACTTCCTCGCCGCAGCGGCCATGGCCCTGACGGCCATCGGCGCATTTGCACAAGGCAGCATCACCCTTCCTCCCTCGGGCGGTAACGAGCGAGCCTCCGTCACGCAGCAGATCGGCCCCGTTACCGTTTCGATCGATTACAGCAGTCCGCACGTCCACAGTCCGCAGGGGCAGGACCGCCGCGGAAAAATCTGGGGAACGCTCGTGCCGTGGGGCATGGCCAACCTCGGCTTCGGGACCTGTAAAGAATGTCCGTGGCGCGTCGGCGCGAACGTCAACACCATCTTCACCACCTCGGCCGACATCCAGGTCAACGGCTCGCCGCTGCCGGCCGGCTCGTACGCGCTCTTCGCCATCCCGCAGCAGGACGAATGGACGTGGATCTTCTCGAAGAACCACACCTCGTGGGGCAGCTTCTTCTATGACCCCTCCGAGGATGCGTTGCGCGTGAAGGCCAAGCCGGAGAAAGCCGAGTATCGCGAAGTGCTCACCTTCGACTTCACCGAACGGAAAGACGACCACGCCACCGTGGCGATGAAGTGGGAAGAGCTGGCGGTGCCGATCGACATCACCGTCCCGAACGCGTCCGATCTGTACGTCGCAAAAATTCGCAACGAGCTGCGTAACTCGCCCGGCTTCAGCGATGCCGAATGGCAGCAGGCCGCGCGCTATGCGCTCGACAACAAGCACCCGGTCGAGGGCCTGCAATGGGCGGAACGTTCGATCAATCCAGCCGGCGGAATCGGCAGGAAGAGCTTCACCAATCTGATGACGCTCGCCGACGCCCAGGAAGCGAATGGCAGCATCGCCGACGCTGCCAAATCGCGCGAGGCAGCGATGAACGATCCCTCGGCGACCGTTTTCGACCTCCACGGATACGGGCGCCAGCTCATTACGAAAGGAAAGAAAGAGGAGGCCTTGAAAGTCTTCCAGCTCAACGCCAAGCGAAATCCGGGCGCGTGGCCGACCAACGGCGGACTGGCGCGCGGCTATTCGGCGAACGGCAACTATCCAGAAGCGCTGAAGTACGCGAAGCTCGCCTTGGCGCAGGCGCCCGATGAAGCCAACCGCAAGAACCTGGAGAACATGATCAAGAAACTCGAGGCTGGTCAGGACATCAACTAATAACTTGCGACCGTACATCGAGCGTGTGCCGGCGTACATGGAGCGTGTGGGGCGTACATCGGGCGTGTAAGGGCGTACATCGGGCGTGTACGCCTGCACATCGAGCGTGTCTGTGCGTACAACGCCCTCGCGCAACGTTGCTACGTGACCGTATTGCGACGAACACCGCATTGAACGTGAAAGGCCGCCAACTCCGGCGGGCTTTTTTTCTCCAGTCGCCGTGCTTCTGGCTGAAGTAGGCGCGAAATCCGCATTGCCGCGACCCAGTTTGGTAGCGTTGCTACCAGCTTCAGCGAATTTACGACGAACTGGAGAGTTGTTCATGCCGAATCGCGCGCGCGTAGCTATCGTCGCCCTGCTCATCATCCTCGTCACCTCGGCACTTTTTGCCCAGACCACCTACTACTTCAAAGGCGATCCTGCCGATCAGGCCAATAAGGTCGCGAACGACACGGTCAGCAGCACGATCGGCACGGCCACGTTCGATACCTCGCCGCCGACCGGCACCGCGCCCGTCGTCCAGACCGGCAGCCAGTTCACGAACGAGGACTACGTCGGCAATCCGCTGGGCATCTACTGGTCGGGACTTTTCTCCGGCAGCGTCTCCGGCGTTCTCGATCTGAAGTGGTACTGGTCGACCGCAAACCCCGAGACGATCGCGCTCGGCGGCGCGGTGTCCGTCAGCGTCTTCGCCGATCCTGATTACACCGCCGACCGCGGCCAGCCGCAGCGCCTCATCGGACGCGCCATCGTTCCGCTCACCGGCATCAGCGCGACGCCGACCTTGATTCAGAGCCAGATCCCGGTCAGCGGCACCATCACCGGCACGCTGCTCATCCAGGTCGTTCCGCAGTTCAGCGACTCCGGCAACGGCATCAACGTCTACTACAACTCGACGACGACGCCGTCGAGCTTCACCTTCCACAGCGCGCCGCAACGCGTTCCGTTCCCGGCCGCAACGCCCGCCAGCGGACTGCCGCCGCGCTTCAGCCTCTTCACGCCGTCCGCCGCGCAACTCGCGAGCGGCCTCGGCATCGACGCCGGCGAGCCATCGATCGGATCGAACTGGATCACCGGTAACGTCCTCTTCCAGTCGCTCCTGACCACGTTCAAAGTCTCGTTCGACGACTCCTGCCCGACCAGCCCTGCCTCGACCTGGGTCGCGAAGCAATCACCGATTACCGGAACCGAAAGCTTCGATCCGATCCTCTGGACCGATTCGAAAACCGGCCGGACGATCGTCTCGCAGCTCGTTTTTGCAAGTACCGAAAGTCTCTCCGCGCTCACCGATAACGACGGCGATACATGGCTTCCATCGCACGGCGCCGGCATCGCCTCGGGTATCGATCACCAGACGCTCGGCGGCGGTCCTTTCCACGCACCGCTGACCGGCGCGGCGTATCCCAACGCCGTTTACTACTGCGCGCAGGACATCGCCCTCGCGAATTGCGCGGTCTCGCTCGACGGCGGACTGACTTATGGTCCGGCCGTGCCGATCTACATGAGTCAGCAGTGCGGCGGCCTGCACGGTCACGTCAAAGTCGGTCCGGACGGAGTCGCCTACGTGCCGAACAAAGACTGCGGCGGCAACCAGGCAGTCGTGGTCTCGGAAGACAACGGCGTGACCTGGAACGTTCGCAAAGTTCCGAACAGCCTCGCTTCGAACAGCGATCCATCGGTCGGCATCTCGAAGAACGGCCGCGTTTACCTCGGATTCGCCGACAACGACAACCATCCGGTCATCGCGATCTCCGATGATCACGGCCAGAGCTGGCACGACGTGAAAGACGTCGGCGCCGCGGCAGGAATCAAGAACGCCGTCTTCTCGGAAGTCATCGCCGGCGATGACAACCGCGCCGCCTTCGCCTTCCTCGGTACGACCACCGCGGGCAGTCTGCAGTCGCGTCCCTTCCCCGGCGTCTGGTACATGTACGTCGCCACGACCTACGACGGCGGCGCCACGTGGCACCTCTCCAACGCCACGCCGAACGACCCCGTGCAGCGCGGACCGATCTGGCTGGCCGGCGGCGGCGAGATGTCGCGCAATCTCCTCGACTTCAATGACATGACCATCGACAAGCAGGGACGGATGCTGATCGGCTTCGCCGACGGCTGCGTCGCTGCCTGCGTCCAGGGTCCCGACACGGCGCGCGGCAACTCATACTCGGCGATCGCCTCGATCCTGCGGCAGACCGGCGGTCGGCGGATGTTCGCAGAGTTCGATCCTGCCGAGCCGACGGCTCCCTCCGCGCCTGCGGTCACCGTCACCCGCAACGGCAATCTCGCGAAGATCTCGTGGTCCGAAGCGAATGATGGCGGATCGGCGATCACGAAGTACGCCGTGCAGCGCAACGGCGCCACCATCGCCACCACGACCAGCACCTCGTACACCGATCCCACCGCGAGTGCGAACGCCACGTACAGCTACTCGGTCGTCGCGACGAACGCGGCCGGTTCGTCGTGCAGCAGCAACGCCGTTTCCTCGACCGGCAACGGCAGCTCGTGCACGCTTCCCGGCATCACCATGATCACCGACCCGACCGGCGACGGCACGGCCGCCGCCAATCCGGCGCTCGACATCCAGTCGGTTGCGATCGCCGAGCCGTACTACGCGGACGGCTCGCAGAAGCTGGTCTTCACGATGAAGGTTGCGTCGCTGGCCAGCCTTCCGGCGGGTTCCGAGTGGCGCATTCTCTGGAACTTCCCGACGACCGATTCCGGCTCGTACTACGCCGAGATGCACACTGACAACAACGGCGTGGTCGGCTATGAATACGGCACGATCGACGTCACCAGCGCGGTCATAACGAGCGTCGGTCAGCCGCATCCGCTCGGCGCACTCGATGCCGAATCGACGTTCCTGCCCGACGGCACGATCCGCCTCGTCATCTCGACGTCGAAGATCGGCAACGCAGTCGCCGGTGACATCCTCGGCGGTCTGCTTGCGCGCACGTTCGTCACGACCGGCAGCATCGTCACGACGAGCCGTACGGCGATCGACACCGCATCGACGACCGCGACGTACCTGATGGTCGGCAATGGCTTCTGCGCTCCGCCCGTCGTCACCACGATTGAAGACGACGACTCGCGCATCGCCTACTCCAGCGGCTGGCATCTCGCGCAGGACGGCAACGCCAGCGCCGGACACTTCCGCTTCGGCAGCGGCAAGCCGAAAGCAAGCCTCACCTTCAACGTGGCCGCGAATCAATTCGGCTCGATTACCTACAACTTCGCGAAGAGCACGAAAGGCGGCAGCGCCGAAATCTTCCTCGACGGCGTGTCGCAGGGCACGATCAGTTTCGCCGGCCCGCTCGGCACGATGCAGAACCCGCAGTTCTCCAGCTCATTCAGCCAGAAGTACGGTCCGCTGCAGGCTGGCGCGCACACGCTCGAAATTCGCGGCAACGGCGTGACGTACCTCGACAGCTTCTCGCTCGAGAGCTCGTCGTCGAACGCGGCACCAGCAAGTGGTCCGGGCGCGACGACGTCGAATACCTCGACAATGTCCGTGGGTCAGGAGCTGGTTTCGCAGATCACCGTTCCGGCCAACGCGGAGTCAATCTCCGTCATCGCCTCCGCGCCGGCGGGGATGCTTGTGCGCGTCGGCTTGGTCGGTACGACCGGCATCGCGCTGGCGACAGCGGATACAGCTTCGAACGGCGTGGCCGTCCTCACCGTACCAGTGACTCAAGGCGGCGTGTACCTCGTCAAGACGCTGAACCTCAGC